>CAIYZX010000001.1 GCA_903930745.1 uncultured Chloroflexota bacterium
AGAGCTGATCCGCCAGCTGGCGCCCGACGAGTCCGGCGTGGAGCTGGACGACGTGCGCGTGGTGGGCCTGCCGGAGGGGAAGGACCCGGACGAGGTGCTGCGGGACGAGCCGGACCGCTGGCGCGAGGAGGTCCGGACGGCGCGGCCGATCATCGACCACCTGATCGACGTCCACGCCCGTGCCCACGATCTGCGGACGCCCGGCGGCCGGGCCCGCTTCGTGGACGCTGTGCTGCCCATCGTGCGCAACCTGCCGAACCCGGTCCTGCGGGACGCGTACCTCGCGAGGATCCGGCAGGTCAGCGGCGTGGAGGAGCGGACCCTGCTCGAGGCGCTGCACCGCCGGCCGGAGCCGGCACATGACGCCCGCCGCGGGTCCGGGGCCGATGGCCGGGACCGCTTCACGGCGGAGGCCGTGACGAAGGCGCCCGATGCGCTGCCCGTGACGGAGATCCTGCGCGCGGTCAGCCGGACGGAGCAGGAGCTGCTGCGCCTCGTGCTGCTCGTCCCGGACGCGCACGACCGGATCCTGGACGGCCTGGGCCCGGACAGGCTCCCGTCCCAGGTGGCCCGTGAGCTGTACCGGGCCGTCGTGGTGGCCCGCGAGCGCGACGACCACGGCGTCCGCAAGCCCTTCGTCCTCACCGCCGTGCTCGATGGCACGCACGAGGAGAGCCGGGCCCTGGGCCAGGCGCTCGTCAGCCGGCCGGGGCCCAACCCGCGGGATCTCTCGGACCGCTCGCTGGGCTACGAGATCGAGCGGCTGGTCCTGGAGCTGGACGATGCCGAATGGCAGGAGCGCAGCGCCTTCAACCGCGACGCCACGGCCGAGGCAGAGCGTGACCGCGACACCGCCGCCCTTGAACACCTGATGGCCGAACGGCGTCTGCTCAACGAGCAACGTCGCTCGCTGGACAGGCGCAAGGACCAGACGAGGCTTCTCGGCCGAACCTGACGTCCCGCCCACCCCACGCAGCCCGCCCCCCCACCAATCCGCCGCGAACCCGGAACCGATCTGAACCAAGCCCCGTTGCCGCACCAGCGTCCCCAGCACCAGGGAGGACCCGCGACCATGGCAGATCCGATGGACAACCTCGTGGAGGCCGTTCTGGCCGCCGACAAGCCGAAGCGCGCCCGCGCTTCCAAGGCTGCGTCCAAGGGGGCCCCTGGGCCTGCGCCGGACCTTGATGCCACGCTGGACGCGGAGGATGCGCTGGACCTCGATGTCGAGCCGGCCACCGTCGCCCCGGCCCCGAAGCGGGCTGCCGCTCCGAAGGGTCGCAAGCCGTCCGCCAGGGCCGCGGCGAAGGCCACGGTTGCCGCGCCCGCCGCGTCCTCCGGGGACGGCGAGGACGACGAGGACGACGACGACGCGTTCGACCTGGGCGCACTGGGCGACCTTGGCCCGGAGCCCGGTCCGGACATCTCCATCGAGGTCGTGGGCGAGGGTGACGCCGAGGCGGGCGATGGTGCGCAGCCCAGCCCGGACGGCCCGGAGAAGATCACGGCGGCGTCCGTCGAGGAGCCCACCACCGAGGAGCTGGAGTCGCTCTCGGCGGACATGATCGGGATCGACGACCCGGTCAGGATGTACCTCAAGGAGATCGGCAAGGTCGCGCTCCTCACCGCGGAGGAGGAGGTGGTCCTCGCCAAGGCCATCGAGCTTGGCGAGCAGATCATCGTGGAGCCGTGGAAGGCGGTCATCTCGCTCCACGAGTGGACGCTCCACGAGACCGAGCGCAAGACGCGGACCCAGAAGCCGCAGCACCGGCTCCCCTTCGGGCCCGAGACGCACGCCCTGGTGGCCGCCGCCCTCGCTGACCCCATGTCCGCGGACCTGCTGGTGCCGGCGCCGGACTTCACGCTGTCCAAGGCGGCGAAGGATGCCCAGAGCGAGGGCACCGTGGCGCTCCTCAAGGAGGCCAAGGCCAAGCTCGCGGCGTACAACGCGGCGCCCACGCCGGAGGCCTTCGGGGAGATCCTGGACTGGTCCTACCTCTCGGTGCACAACGGGGACCTGGACTCGCGCGACAACCCGGGCCTGCGGGCGATCTACGACTGGTCGCGCGACACGGTGGCGTACGAGGCGCTGGCCCGCTGGATCACCGCCGGCAACGACCAGGACCTGATGCGCCGGATGGGCTTCGACCCGGAGGTCCCGTCCCAGACCAAGATGCGCGACCGCAAGGGCGACGTGGTGCGGATCAGCCGTGACGCCCGAGAGCAGCTCACGTCGGCCAACCTGCGCCTCGTGGTCTCCATCGCGAAGAAGTACATCGGCCGCGGCATGAGCTTCCTGGACCTGATCCAGGAGGGGAACATCGGCCTCATCCGGGCCGTGGAGAAGTTCGACTTCGAGAAGGGCTTCAAGTTCTCCACGTACGCCACGTGGTGGATCCGCCAGGCGATCACGCGGGCCATCGCGGACCAGGCGCGGACGATCCGCATCCCGGTCCACATGGTGGAGACGATCAACCGCCTGATCCGCGTCTCGCGCCAGCTGCTCCAGGACCTGGGTCGCGAGCCCATGGTCGAGGAGATCGCCCTCGCCATGACGCTGGGCCCGGACAACACCACGCGGATCTTCGGCGCGGTGGGCGGCCGGGACAACATCGTGGCCTTCGAGGTCCGCGGCGAGAAGAACCCGTCCGTGCGCTTCGAGGTGGCGGACGCGTCGCGCATCAACCTCGTGGGCCTGCCCGAGGAGGGTTTTGTCATCGGCCACGCCACGCGCGGCAACATCGTGGACGTGGAGGCCCCGAAGAAGAAGGACAAGGAGGCGGAGGCCGTCGTGGTGATCACCCCTGAGAAGGTCCGGGAGATCATCAAGGTGAGCCAGGAGCCGGTGAGCCTCGAGACGCCGATCGGCGAGGAGGAGGACTCGCACCTTGGGGACTTCATCGAGGACCGCGGCGCGCTGGCGCCCGCGGAGGCGGCCTCGCACCAGCTGCTCAAGGAGCAGGTGGAGGCCGTCCTGGACTCCCTGACCGGGCGCGAGCGGCGGGTGCTGCAGCTGCGCTTCGGCCTCGAGGATGGGCGCGCCAGGACGCTCGAAGAGGTGGGCAAGGAGTTCAACGTGACGCGCGAGCGGATCCGCCAGATCGAGGCGAAGGCGCTCCGCAAGCTGCGCCACCCGTCCCGCAGCCGCAAGCTCAAGGACTACCTCGAGTAGGACCTGCACCCTCCGCATCCTCCTGATTTCGTAGGAACAGGCCGATACCACTAGGACCATCGGCTGGCATGCGAAGAACCGCTGGCCGATGCAAGCACGGTGCGCCGTGGCCCACGCTATGGGAGCGCGCACGTGCGCGCCGTCGTCCATGTTGTTGAGGCCGCTTTCGCCCATGACCCGCCCGGCGCAGCTCGTCCTGGGTCTGCTCCTTGCCGTGGTGATCGCCGCGCCGGTGGCTGCGGTGACGCCCGGTGGCGCCAGCCAGCGAACCCTCACCGGGACCCTGGAGCAGGCCTACGTCGATGGATTCGGCACCACGCCGGACTCCACGGCCTGGACGCTCCGATCGGGCAACCGCCTGACCCACGTGAATCTCCGGGGCCAGGACGCCGCCCGCTACGAGGGCCGCCGTGTCTCGATCACCGGCAACGTGGCCGCCGAGACGCTCGACGCCGCCTCGATCACCACGGCGGACGCCGGCACCACGCCTGCCGCCCCGGAGCCGGCCCTCCCGGCCACGGATGTCGCGGCCCCCGTCGCCAAGAGCATCGCGGTCGTGATGTTCAACTTCACGGACCTCCGGACCACGCCGTACTCGGCCGCCACGCTCCAGAACGCCCTCACGGGTCCCGGCGGCGTCAAGGCGTTCTACGAGGAGGAGTCCAAGGGCGCCGTCTCCATCACCGCGTCTGTGTACGGCTGGTACCAGATCGACGCGGCCACCACGGGATGCGCCTGGAGCACCTGGCACACGCTCGCCTGGAACGCCGCCGTCGCGGACGGCGTGAACCTCGCCTCGTTCACCAACGTGATGTTCGTGTTCCCGAACACCCCGGCGTGCGGCTTCGCGGGCCTTGGGTACGTCCCCGGCAGCTACACGTACATCAACGGCACCACCAGCGTGCAGGTCCTGACCCACGAGCTGGGCCACAACATGGGCGTCAGCCACTCCAATGCGTACAACTGCACGGTGAACGGCACGCGTGTCGCCATCGCCGCCGTGGCGAGCTGCACGGTCCAGACCTACGCGGACCCGTTCAGCACGATGGGCAACAACGCGCTCCGCCACAACCACGCGTCGCATCTTGGCGAGCTCGGCTGGCTCACCGCCGACCAGAAGGCGATCGGGTCTCCGGGCAACACGTACACGCTCGCGCCGTACTTCGGCGCGGGTCCCACCAAGCTCGTGCGGATCCCGCGCGGCGACGGCACCTTCTTCGACCTGGACATCCGGTCCCCCTACGGGTCATTCGACACCTACTCGGCCGGGTCTCCGGCCGTCGCCGGCGTGACGATCCGCGTGGGGCAGGGGACGGCGAGCCCCACGTGGTCGCCCAAGATGACCCTCCTCGTCGACACCACCCCGGGCACGTCGAGCCTCACGGACGCGCCACTGCTCGTTGGTCGCTCACTGACGGACCCGGTCTCCACCATCACCATCACCGCCCTCTCCGTGGACGCCTCGGGGATCAGCGTGCGCGTGACGGAGGGCATCGACCCAACCGCTCCTGCGAACCTCTCCGGGAACGGCGTGCTGGGTACGGGCGTGACGCTCGCCTGGGCCGCCGCCACGGACAACGTGGCGCTGGACGGCTACCGCGTCGCCCGTGATGGCGTCGTCGTTGCCGCGCTGCCCGCCAACGCGACGGCGTACACGGATGCGGCGGCGCAGAGCGGTCACACCTACGCCTACACCGTCACCGCCATCGACACGTCCGGCAACCTCGGGCCGGCGGCCGGCGCCACCGTGGTGATGCCGGTGGACCCGTCCGCCACCCCCACGCCCCCGCCCGACCCCAACGCCACCCCGGCGCCCACGCAGTCGCCGCCGGTGGGCAGCTCCCTTGACACGTACGCCCCGTCAACGCCAGGGGACATCGCCGCAGAGGTTGGGATCACCACCGTCAGGCTCACCTGGTCCGCATCCACCGACGACATCGGTGTCGTGGCCTATCGCGTCACCCGCGAGGGTGCCCTGGTTGGCACGACGAGCGCCGACACGCTCACCTGGACGGACACGGGACGCGCGCCCCTGAGCGTCTACGGCTATGCCGTCGAGGCGCTTGACGCGGTGGGCAACCCGAGCATCGCGACGTCCATCACCGTCCAGACCAACCCGGACACCGTTCGCCCCTCAACGCCCACCGGCCTCCGGCGCGCAGCCCGTTCCGGCACCTACGTCACCTTCGACTGGGCGGACACCCCGGACAACGTCAGGACCGTCAAGTACTACATCTATCGCGTGGGTCGCTCCACGCCCATCGCGATGACGCGCATCTCCCAGGTCCGGATCGCGACGGTCAGCGGCGCCTACTACTACGTGCGTGCCGTGGACGCCGCCGGCAACAGGAGCGCGAACTCCGCGAGGCTCCTCGGCCGCAGCTGACGCCCTGGGGGCGTGGTTGGCGCGCTCGGCGGTACGATCGCCGGCATGTCAGTCCAGGCCTACGCCCTTGTCACCACGTTCGCCGTCTGCTCCGTCCTGTGGGGCGTCCTCGCGACCCTCCTCTTCCGCCGCTTCGGGGGCCCGCGCCGCCGGCTCGCCGTCGTGGTCCCGATCGCGGCGTCGTTCCTCCTCTTCTATCTCGTGGGGCACAAGTGGGGCATCGCCATGGGGCCGATGATCCAGCTCTACGGGTTCGACGTCGCGATCGTCTCGGACAACGCCTTCGGTCTTGTCGCCGCCCTGGTCGCCGCGGCAGCGCAGACGCTCGTCGTCCGCCTGTGCCGCTGAGGGATCCTCGCCCGCCTCTCTTGCCTCCGTCTCCTCTCGGCCTCGGCCCGCCCCTTCTGGCGCCTCCCGGTGGGGACATTGGTTCTTGGGTGCGTTTGGCCTCGTAGCGGTCAACCGCAACCACCTTCGTGCTTGCCGCCAGCGAGGCACTGCCGGCAGCACTTGGCGCGCTCAGGGGATCGACCTGGCCATCACGCCCCGCGGCTGCCATCTCGTTGCGGTCAAGCGCAACGTGTGACCACGTTGCGGCCAACCGCAACGGCCTGAGCGTGAACGGGGCCGCGGAGCCGCAACGACATTGCGTCGGTGTCCAGTCGCCCGCCCAACCCGCGACC
>CAIYZX010000002.1 GCA_903930745.1 uncultured Chloroflexota bacterium
CCACGTACCGGTCCCGGCGGGCGGCCGGCAGCTCCGGCAGCGCGGCCGCGATCCGGGAGATCCACCCGGGCTCCACGTGCAGCGGCGGCAGGTCCGGCTCCGGGAAGTACCGGTAGTCCTCGGACGTCTCCTTGTTGCGCATGTGGTACGTGAGCTGGCGGTTGTCGTCCCAGCCCCGCGTCTCCATCCGCAGCGGCTCGCCGGACAGCAGGGCGTTCCCCTGCCGCTCGATCTCGTAGCCGATCGCCCGCTCCACCGAGCGGAACGAGTTCATGTTCTTGACCTCGACCCGCGTGCCGAACGGCTCCGTCCCGATGGGGCGCAGCGAGACGTTCGCCTCCACGCGCATCTGGCCGCGCTCCATGTCCGCATCGGAGACCCCGATCGCCCGCAGGAGCAGCTGCAGCTCCTCCGCGTAGCGCCGGGCCTGCTCCGCCGTGCGGAGATCCGCCTCCGTGACGATCTCCATCAGCGGGGCGCCGGAGCGGTTGAAGTCAACGAGCGAGGTGCGCCCGCCGGTCGCGGACGGCTGCTCGCCGTGCGCCAGCTTGGCCGTGTCCTCCTCCAGGTGGGCGCGCCGGATCCGCACCGTGAACGGGCCGGCGGACGTCTCGATGTCCAGGTGTCCGTACCCCGCAAGCGGGATCGCGTACTGGCTGATCTGGTAGCCCTTCGGGAGGTCCGGGTAGAAGTAGTTTTTGCGCTCCCACTGGGTGCGCTCCGGGATCTCCGCGTCGATCGCGAGGCCCGTGGCGATCACGTACTCCACCGCGGCCCGGTTGATCACCGGCAGCGCGCCCGGGAGGCCCAGGCAGACCGGGCAGCAGTGCGTGTTCGGCGTGGCCCCGTCGTACTCCGTGGAGCACGCGCAGAACATCTTGCTCTTCGTCTTGAGCTGGCAGTGGATCTCGATGCCGATGACGGCCTCGAACTGCTCCAGGATCGTGGCGGCCGACACCGGCCCGGCTGCACCCATCCGCGCCGCCCCTACGACCCGCGGACCTTGCGCACGAACCGCTCGATGCGCACCAGCGCCTCCTCGAGCTTCTCGTACGAGGTGGCGTAGCACATGCGCACGTGGCCCTCACCGGACGGCCCGAAGGCGCTGCCGGGGACGCAGGCCACGGCCTCCTCGGAGATCAGCCGCTCCACGAACTCGTCGGACGAGAGGCCCGTGGAGGTGATCTTGGGGAACGTGTAGAACGCGCCGCGCGGCTCGAACGTGGGGAGGCCGATGCGGTTGAGGCCGTCCACGAGGAGCCGGCGCCGGCGGTCGTACTCCGCGCGCATCGCCTCGACGGCGGGCTCGCCGCCCACGATGGCCGCGAGCGCCGCGTCCTGGGCGGTGGAGGGGGCGGACATGATCCCGTACTGGTGGACCTTGACGATCCCCTCGAGCAGGTGGGCCGGCGCGCACAGGTAGCCAACGCGCCACCCGGTCATCGCGTACGCCTTGGAGAAGCCGCCCATCAGGATCGTCCGCTCGAACATCCCCGGGAGCGAGGAGAACGCGCGGTGCTGGTAGTCGCCGTACGCCAGGCGGTCGTAGATCTCGTCGCTGTACACGAGCAGGTCGTGGCGGCGGGCGATGTCCGCGAGCTGGTCCTGGACCTCGTTCGAGAGCACCGCGCCCGTGGGGTTGGCGGGGTAGCCCAGGAAGAGCGCCTTCGTCTTCGGCGTGATGGCGGCCTCAACGGCGGCCGGGTCCAGCGCGAAGTCGTCCTCGAAGCGGGTGGCCACGGGAACCACCGTGCCGCCGGAGAAGACCACGGCCGGGACGTACGCCACGTAGGAGGGCTCGTGGAGGATGATCTCGTCGCCCGGGTCACAGGTGGCGCGGAGCGCGAGGTCCACGGCCTCCGACGCGCCCACGGTCACGAGGATCTCGTTCTTCGGGTCGTACCGGACGCCGTAGAGGCGGAACAGGTGGTCCGAGAGCGCCTGGCGCAGCTCGATCGTCCCGTAGTTGCTGGTGTAGTGCGTGCGGCCCTCGCGCAGGCTCTCGACGCCGGCCTCCACGATCTCGCGCGGGGTGTCGAAGTCCGGCTCGCCAACGCCCAGGCTGATCACGTTCTCCATCGTGGCCGCAATGTCGAAGAAGCGGCGGATCCCGGACGGCGGGACGGCGCGGACGCGTGCGGCCAGGGCGCGCTCCGCGAGGGGCGGACGGGCGGTGGCGTCAGGCATGGCGTGGGTCCTCGTGCTTTCCGGGATCAGTGGGCGCCGGCGCGCGCGATGCGCTCGGCGGGGGTGGGCGTGGTGGGGTCCTCGAGCGCCGCGAGGTGGTGCGGCCGGACGTTGCGCCAGGTCTCGCCGGCGGTGGCGCCCTCGTAGCCGCGCGCGAGGCGGAAGAGCTCGCCCTCCGACCAGGGCGCACCGATGAGCTGCAGGCCCACCGGCAGGTCCTCGGACAGGCCGCACGGGACGCTCATGCCGGGCAGGCCCGCCATGTTCACGGGCAGCGTGCACGCATCCGATAGGTACATCTTCACGGGATCCGCGAGCTTGCTGCCGAAGCGGAAGGCGACGTCCGGCGACGTGGGCGCCACGAGGGCATCGAAGCCCCGCTCCCACAGGAGGTCGAAGTCGCGCTTGATGAGCGTGCGGACCTTCTGGGCCTTGAGGTAGAAGGCGTCGTAGTAGCCGGCCGAGAGGGCGTAGGTGCCCAGCATGATCCGGCGCTTGACCTCGGGGCCGAAGCCGCCGCCGCGGGTGGCGAGGTAGTCCGCGAGGTAGTCGTCGCCGCCGCGGACGCTGTGGCCGAAGCGGACGCCGTCGTAGCGGGCGAGGTTCGCGGACGCCTCCGCCGGGGCAACGATGTAGTACGTGGCGAGACCGTAGTCCGTGTGGGGGAGGCTGACCTCCTCCACGATGGCGCCCGCGTGCTCCAGGGCCACCACGGCCTCGCGGATCGCGCGCTCCACGCCCGGCTCCATGCCGGAGACGAAGTACTCGCGCGGCAGGCCCAGGCGCTTGCCCCGCAGGTGCGAGGCCGCCTCGTCGTCGCTCTTCGCGAGCTGGATCAGGGCGTCCGGGACCTCCACGGGGGCGGAGGTGGAGTCCCGCTCGTCGCGGCCGGAGACCGCGTGGAGCAGCGCCGCCGCGTCACGCGTGTCGCGCGCGAAGGGGCCAATCTGGTCCAGCGAGGACGCGAACGCCACGATGCCGTAGCGCGAGACGCGGCCGTAGGTGGGCTTGATCCCCACGATGCCGCACAGCGATGCGGGCTGGCGGATGGAGCCGCCGGTGTCCGTGCCGATGCTCATGGGCGCCTGGTACGCGGCGACGCTGGCGGCGGAACCGCCGGACGATCCGCCCGGGACGCGATCCAGGTCCCACGGGTTGGACGTGGGTCCGAAGGCACTGTGCTCCGTGGAGGAGCCCATCGCGAACTCGTCCATGTTGGTCTTGCCGAGGATCACCGCGCCAACATCGTGCAGGCGCTCCGTGATGTGGGCGTCGTACGGGGCGCGGTAGCCCTCCAGGATCCGGGAGCCCGCGGTGCACTGGCCGCCCTTCACGGACACGAGGTCCTTGAGGGCCACCGGGATGCCGGCGAGCGGGTGCAGCCGCTCCACGGCCGCGGGGCCGGCGGCTCGGGCGGCGGCGAGGCGGGCATCCGCCGCGTCGGCCTCGGCGAAGGCGCGCTCGTCATCGATGGTCAGCCACGCGTTGAGGCCGTGATCCGTGCGGCGGGCGCGCTCGAGGTGGGCCGCCGCCAGCTCGCGTGACGTGGTCTCGCCCGCGCGCAGGAGGTCCGCCATCTCGTGGGCGGTGAGCAGGGTGAGGTCGCGTGTCTCGCTCATGGCGCCGCTCACTCCCCGCCCAGGATGGCCGGGACAACGAAGTAGTCACCGTCACGCTCTGGCGCGTTCGCCAGGATGGGCGCCGCGGGCAGGGACGGCCGCGCGACGTCCTCGCGCAGGATGTTCTCCAGCTCGATCGTCTGCGCCGTGGGCGGGATGTCGTCCGTGTCCAGCTCCGCGAGCTTCGCGTACTGGTCAAGGATGTGGTTCAGCTGGCCCTCGAGACGGGCAAGCTCGGCCTCGGACAGGCCAAGGCGGGCGAGATGGGCGACGTGTTCAACGTCGGCACGGGTGAGGGCAGCCATGGGCGGCATTCTACGGCCCCCTCCCCTGCCCACGCGACGACCGCCGGCGGGACCGGCGGGTGCCGCTTCGGATGCGACACCCCCGGCCTGCCTGCGGCTACCCGGCGCTCGTCCCCAGGAAGCGGGCGAGGAACGCCTGCGTCCGCGGGTCCTGCGGGTTGTCGATCACGCGCTCCGGGATGCCGATCTCCGCGAAGACGCCCTGGTCCATGTAGTAGACCCGGTCCGCGGCCTCGCGCGCGAACTGCATCTCGTGGGTGACCACGATCATGGTCCGGCCCTCGTGCGCGAGACCCTCCATGACCGTGATGACCTCGCCCACGAGGCTGGGGTCCAGCGCGGAGGTGGGCTCGTCGAAGAGAAGCACCTTCGGCTCCATCGTCAGCGCCCGGGCGATCGCCACGCGCTGCCGCTGGCCGCCGGAGAGGCGCGCCGGGTACTCGTCGCGCTTCTCGATCAGGCCCACCTTCTCGAGGTACATCTCGCCCCGCTCGGTCGCCTCCTTGACGGACACGCCCTTCACGTGGACGGGCGCCTCCGTGAGGTTGCCGATGACGGAGAGGTGCGGGAACAGGTTGAACTCCTGGAACACCATGGACGCGTTCATGCGCAGCCGGCGCACGTGCTCGCGGTGCTCGCGGGACCGGCTGGCGAACGGGCTGGCCTCCACGGCGAACCCGTCGATGTCCACGACGCCCGCGCTGGGCTCCTCGAGGAAGTTCAGGCAGCGCAGGAACGTGGACTTGCCGGACCCGGAGCGGCCGAGGATCGCGATCGTCTCCTTCGGCCACACGGTCATGCTGGCACCGCGGAGAACGTGGTTGTCGCCGAAGTACTTCTCGATGGACGTGGCGCGCAGGATGGGATCCGCGCCGGGTGCCAC
>CAIYZX010000003.1 GCA_903930745.1 uncultured Chloroflexota bacterium
GGCCGCAGCGCCAGGCCGCCGCCGGAGCCGCCGGCCGAGTTCGCGTCAAACGTGGAGCCCGTGATGTCCGCCGAGCCCTCCGTGCAGGCACCGCCCCCGTCCGCGGCCGCGACGTTCGATGCCACCACGACACGGATCAGGCTGACGGCACCGCCCTCCTGGCTGATCCCGGCTCCGTTCAGTGCCGAGTTGCCGGAGGTGGTGCCGCCGGTGATGTCCACCGTGGCGCCCTTCGCGCGGATCGCTCAGCCCGCCCCGCTGCTGGCGGTGATGAGCAGTGACGGACGACCGTGACCTTCCGCCGCGGCGGCCGGCCCTCGAGCTGCGCGGGGCCGTTAAACGTCCGAAGCGGCTCCCGAAGGAGCCGCTTCGTTGCTGTCCCGGTGAAGGGCCTATCTAACGACAGGTCTTCTGCCATCGCCCCTGGATCATCTATCGCGTCGGCTTAACCGACTACCCTAACCCAACCTACCCATGATCCCGGTGCTGGGGCAGCCATCGCTGACTGGCAGCATCGATATCCTAGCCGCGTACTTGGCATTAGGGAAGGGTCATATCCACCGATTCGGTGAATTTCCCTTAACCGCAACCTTTGTCGGTCAAGACCGACACGCCAAGGGCGCGATCACCACAGGCTACTGACCGTCCTCGATCACCTCGATGGAGACCATCGCGGTGGGGCTGTCCGGCAGGTCGCGCTGGTTGCGCGGCGCGGACACGATCGCGTCCACCACGTCCAGGCCCTTCGTGACCTGGCCGAAGATCGTGTAGCTCTTGGGCAGCCCGTAGTCGCGGTGCATGATGAAGAACTGGGACCCGTTGGTGTTCGGGCCGGCGTTCGCCATCGCCATCGTGCCGCGGTTGTAGGCCAGGGACGCCGGGATGGGCTCGTCCGCGAAGCGGTAGCCGGGGCCGCCGGTGCCCACGCGGTTCACGTTGAGCGTGGCCTTCTTGCCGAACTCGCCGTCGCCGCCCTGGATCATGAAGTTCGGGATGACGCGGTGGAAGATCACGTCGTCGTAGAAGCCCTGCCTGGCGAGCTTCACGAAGTTGGCGACGGTGTTGGGGGCGCTGCTGTCGTAGAGGTCGGCCTCGATGGTGCCGAGCTCTGTCGTGATCACGACGCGGGTCATGTGCTGCTCCTTGCCTGTTGAACGCGCGAGGGGGGACTGCTCGAGGGGACGCCGCTCAGGGCGTGCTGACGGTGACCTTCTTCATGACGATCGGGTCCGTGGGGATCTCCACCCCGTTGGCCGCCGCCGCGATGGCATCGGCCACGTCCATGCCGGACGTCACCTCGCCGATGATCTGGTACGTGTTGTACGAGGCCAGCGCCTGCTCCGCCTCATCGTCAAGGACGATGAAGAACTGCGAGCCAACGGAGTTGGGCGCCATGGTCCGGGCCATCGCCACCGTCCCGCGGTGGTAGCGCGTGGTCACCTTCTCGTCGGTGATGCGGTACGGCGGCCCGCCGCTGCCCACGATGTCCGGGATGATGTCCGGCGAGCGGCCGAACTGCCCGTCGCCACCCTGGATGACGAAGCCGGGGACCACGCGGTGGAACACGACGTTGTCGTAGTAGCCGCACTCGGCGAGCGCCACGAAGTTGCCGACGGCGATGGGCGAGAGGTCCGCGGTGAGGGTCAGCTCCATGGTGCCCTTGTCCGTCTCGATCGAGACCTTGCGGACCTCGCCCGCGCCAAGCGCGTCAGGCTGCGTCGTGGGGCAGCCCGGGTTGTACGTGGGGCCCGGGTGGGTGGGCTCCGGCGTGGGCGTGGCGGGGACAAGGGACGGGATGGACGGGATTGGCTCCTGTGAGGCCGTGCCGCCACTGGACGCGCCGCACGCGGCGAGCAGCACGGGCACCGCGAGCGCGGCGACGAGGCGGAGGGACGTGGACCGGATCATGCGCTGGCAGCCTCCAGGGCGCGGGGAAGGTCGATGGTCCCGGAGAGGATCGCCTCTCCGAGGATGAGCCCGGCGACGCCGGCTTCACGAAGCCGCACGACGCCGTCAAGGTTGGTGACGCCACCGGCGACGAGGATGTCCACGTCACCGCGTGCTGTGAGGGTAGCGAGGAGCGCCGGATCCGGCATGGAACCGCCGTGTCCCAGGACCAGGCGGTGCACGCCGGCGGCAACCAGCTCGTCCACCAGCTGGGCCAGCGAGGGGCGCGAAGCACGGCGCCACGGGAACGCGGCCAGCTTCTCCGGGCGGGGATCCAGGCCCACGGCCAGCCAGTCGCCGGCCACGCCAACGCAGTCGCGAAGTGCGTCCGGCCGGTCCGCGATGGCCAGGGAGACCACCGCGCGCGTGGCGCCCGCGGCAAACGCCAGCCGGATGTGATCGGCCTCCTCCAGGCCGCCGGCCACCTGCAGCGGGACGGCCACCTTCGCCGCCACCGCGCCGATCTGCTCCAGCGCCGCGGGCGCCTGCCGCCGCGCCCCGTCGAAGTCCACGAGGTGCAGCTGCCGCGCCCCCGCCGCCACGAGCTGCTCCGCGATCCGGTCCGGCCGGTCCGTGGGCGACCCAACGCCCGTGGAGGCGCCCGGCCAGTAGACGACCCGGGAGCGCCCGCCCGCCACGTCGATGGACGGGATGATCTCCATGCGTGCCGTCATCGGCCGCCCTCGCCCGCCAGCGCGCGCTGGTGGAAGGAGACCGGCAGGGACCCATTGCGCAGCAGCGTGTCGTGGAAGCCCTTCAGGCTGAACGCGGACCCCAGGCGCCGCTTCTCGTTCTCGCGCAGGCCCAGGATCAGGACCTTGCCCAGCAGGTACGAGAGCTGGTAGCCGGGCGTGTACGTGTAGCGGCGGACCTCCGCCCGGGCGTTCGCGCGCTCGAAGGCCGTGTGCTCCACCATGAAGTCCGTGGCCTCGTCCGGGGCCAGCTCGCCGCGGTGCATCCGCACGTCCAGGATGATCCGGCAGGCGCGCCACACGGCGTCCGTGTACATGGCGGTGCGGAACTCGGGGCCGGCGTCGAACCCCTCCTCGCGCATCATCTGCTCGCTGTACATGCCCCAGCCCTCAACGAACTCCGGGGCGTCCGTCATGAGCCGGGTGAGGCTGCGGGTCTTGCTCGCCACCAGGAGCTGGAGGTGGTGGCCCGGGTACGCCTCGTGGACGCTGGTGTTGGAGATGGACGCGCGGTAGTGCTCCAGCATCGCGTTCGGGTCGTTGTCCACCGCGGGCGTCACGATGTAGAGGCCGCGCTTGTCCGTGCCGAACGGGGCGGGGGCGAAGTAGGCCGCGAACGGCATCACGGAGCGCAGGTACTCCGGGGTCTCGATGACCTCGATGACGTCGTCGTCCGGGATGCTGACGAGGTCATGCTCGACCAGGTGGGTGCGGGCCCGGCGCATCGCGTCGCGGTAGCCGTCCAGGGCCTCTGCGAACGTGGCCGGGTGGTCCGCCTTGAGGCGCTCGATGACCGAGGCGGTGTCCGCGTCCGGGTCCACCTCGCGCGCTGCGCGCCGGCGGCCCTCCAGGTTCGTCCGCAGCTGCTCCTCGCCGATGGCCAGGATGGTGTCCGTGTCCAGGTCGCCGAAGGCACGGTGGCGGATCAGCTCGTCGTAGCGCTCGCGGCCCAGCGGCCAGTCGTCCGTGGCGGTCTCAAGGGTGGTGGCGATCCACGCGTCGTAGTCGCCCAGGGCGGTGCGGGCGCCGGCGATCGCCTTGTCCAGGCGCGCCAGCTCCGCGGCGGGGAGGGTGCCATCCGCGGCTGTCCGGACCTCGTCGAAGAGGGACGGCAGGTCCGCCACGTTGCGCCGCTCCACGTCCTGCCAGAGCGCAACCTGCGGGCCCACGGCGCGGGAGCGCGCGTCCGCGAGGAACCGCGGGGCGGCCTCGAGGCGGTCCGTGATCCGGGTCAGCCGGTCCGCGAGGGGCGCGGCCCCGCGGCTGAAGAGCAGGAAGAGGGCGTCGCCCAGGTCGCCGCCCACGGTGGCACGGCGCTCCCACTGGCGGATGACGTCCGCCTCGAAGAGGGCCAGGCGCGTGTTGTGCAGCTCGAGATCCCGGTCGAAGCGCACGGACGCGGAGAGCTGGGCCGGGTCCAGCGCTTCAACGGCGGCGAGGTGCGCCCTGGCGTCTGCGATCTCCGCGAGGCGGGCGTCGCGGGAGCTCTCCGCGAGCCGGTGGTCCTCGGTCTCGATGCCCAGCCACGTGGCCATCATGGGGTTCGCGTGGACGATCCGGCGGAACTGCGCCTCCACGAGGTCGTGGAAGCGGTCGTCCTGCGGGCCGGCGTCCGGGGCGCGCTCCGGACGGGGCAGGATCACGCCGGGAAGGAGATCGGTCATCGGGTTCGGGGCTCGGCTCCGGGCTTCGTGGCTGTTGGGACGGGTATGGTGCGCGCCGTCAGGCGGCGGTGCCCTCGGTGGTCTTGAGGGCCTCGGCGGCCGCCTCCACCACCCGGTCGATGTCCGCGGCACCCACACCGTAGTGCGTGACCGCGCGGACGGACCCGTCGTTGTACGGAACCATCAGGACGCCGCGCGCCGCGAGCGCCGCGAGGAACGCGGTGCGGTCCCGGGCCACCGAGAAGATGACGAAGTTCGTGACCGCGCGCTCCGGGTCCAGGAGCGTGCCCTCCGGCTGTGCGATGCCGCCGGGCGAGATGACGCCGTCCAGCTTCGCCAGGCCATCGGCGAGGCGGCGGGCGTTGGCGTGATCCTCGGCCATGCGGGCGATCATCCCGTCCTCGCCCTCGTCCAGGGCGATGAGGCCCGCGGCCGCCACGATGCCCACCTGGCGCATGCCGCCGCCCAGGAGCTTGCGGGCGCGCCGCGCGCGATGGATGAACGGCGCGGACCCCACCACCATGGAGCCGATGGGGGTGGACAGGCCCTTGGACAGGCAGAACGTGACCGTGTCCGCGGGGGCCGCCAGCCGTTCCGGGGAGACGCCCAGCTTCACCACCGCGTTGAAGAATCGCGCACCGTCCACGTGGAGCGGGACGCCGCGGTCATGGGCGATCCTCGCCACGTCGTCGATGTACTGCATCGGCAGGGCGCGACCACCGCTGTGGGCGTGGGTCTGCTCCACGATGACGAGGCCGGTGAGCGCCTGGTGCGGGTCGTCCGGGTCGCTGAACGCGCGCTCGATGTCGCGCAGGGCCATCGTGCCGTCCGCCTGCTCGCGCAGGGCGCGGATGGGGGCGCCCACGACCACGGCGTGGTTGCCCGCCTCGTCCGTGACGGTGTGGGTGCTCTCGCCGGCGATGGCCTCGTGGCCACGCGGGAGGTGGGCCATCATGGAGACCAGGTTGCCCATGGTGCCGCTCGTGACGAAGAGCGCGGCCTCCTTGCCCAGGAGCCTCGCCGCCTTCACCTCCAGGGCGTTGACCGTGGGGTCGTCGCCGAAGACGTCGTCGCCAACCGGCGCCTCCGCCATGGCACGCCGCATGGCCGGCGAGGGGTGGGTGACGGTGTCGGAGCGCAGGTCGATACGGGTCGTCATGGCCGGGCGAGCATATCCCGCATGGCAGCGGGGCGCGCGTGCGTGGCGGGCGCGCGCGTGCGTGGTGGCCGCGCCCGGCGCGTTGGCGCTCGCGCCGGACCCCTGCTATGATCCGCCGGCCGCGGACCCGTGGTGTAGCGGCCCAACATGCCAGCCTGTCACGCTGGAGATCGCCGGTTCGAATCCGGTCGGGTCCGCCATTTTTCACATCGATTCCTCTGACGCCCCGTCCGCCCGCCCGGACGGGGCGTTTCTTCGTCTGTGCGTTACCCTTCTGCCCAATGAGCTTCCGCCAGGCCACCCCAATGCGCCCCTCCCGTGCCGTCCCGTCGTGGATCGCGCCGGTTGGCGCCCTCGCGCTCGTCGTGGTCGTGGGCCTTGGCTTCGGGTCCGGGATCGCGGGCGGGAACGGCGGGACCGGCGCCGCCGTCGCGGCCGGTGGGAGCCCGTCGCCCGCCGCGGGCTCCGTCGTATCGGCAGCGTCCAGCCCGGCGTTGAGCACGGCCACGCCCACCGCGTCGGCCCCGGGCGCCGGCGCCTCGCCTTCGGCCTCCGCCGCCGTCGCGGTCGCCACCCCCGCCGCTCCAACGCAGGACCCGAACGCCGCCGCGCCCGCCGGCCCCATCACGGACGTCGCGGTGGTGCCGGTGGTCAACTTCCGCTCGCCGCGCACGTCCGCAGGCCCCGCGGACGTCACCGCGATCGCCGCAGGCACCTCCAGGCTCACCGCCCTGGTGCTCGTGGAGGCGGACGCGGACGGGATCCTCGCCGCGCTCGGCACGGACCGGGCCGCCTTCGGCACACGCCTCGTCACCGTGGACACCACCGCCGCCCTGGCTGCCAACCTCGCCACCAACCGGTCGCGCATCGGCTTCCTCCGGGCGGACAGCGTGGTTCCCAAGGTCCGCGCACTGGCCTGGAGCGGCACAGCCCTCTTCGGCGTCAACCGCGTGGACCTGGCCGCCTGGCCACTGAAGGCGCAGCTCGCCGGCCCCAACGAGGGCACCCGCACGTATGACCCGGCAACCGCCTGGACGCTCGTCGCCGGCGGGGACATCCTGCTGGACCGCGGTGTCTCGCTCGCCATGACGAAGAACGGCGTCAACTTCCCGTACAAGGGCGGGTCCGTGAAGATCACGGGCCACTGCAGGGACTGCTCGCCGCTGGGCTGGGACCTGCCGTACACGCAGCGCCTGGGCGGAGCCGGCGCCTTCACGAGCCTCGTGAAGTCCGCGGATCTGGCGATCGCCAACTTCGAGAACCCGGCGCCGAACAACTGGCGCCTGCACACCACCGGGATGATCTTCTCGGCGAACCCCAAGAACATCGCCGGGGTGCGCGACGCGGGCTTCGACTGGGTCTCGATGGCGAACAACCACATCGGCGATGCCGGCAAGCCCGGGATCGTGGAGACGCAGCAGAACCTGGACGCCTACGGGATCAGGCACGGCGGCGCGGGCCGCAACTGCGCCGATGCCCACAAGGCCACGCTGATGGACGCGGGCGGCGTGACGGTGGCGATGCTGGGCTACGACTCCATCGCCGGCTACTACCGCTGCGGTGCCACCACGGCCGGCAGCGCACGCCTGACCGAGGCGAACCTGGTCAGGGACATCGCCGCCGCCCGGGCCCGCGGCGCGGACTACGTGATCGTCTTCCCGCACTGGGGCATCGAGTACCGGGCCAGCGCCTCCTCGTTCCAGGTGTCCATGGCGCACGCCGCGATCGACGCGGGGGCGGACATGGTCATCGGCAACCACCCGCACTGGGTGGAGGGGATGGAGCTCTACCGCGGCAAGCCCATCTGGTACGCGCTGGGGAACCTGGTCTTCGACCAGTCCTGGTCTGAGCCCACGATGGAGGGGATCACGCTGGAGCTGACGTTCCAGGGCACGTCCCTGCGGCAGATCCGCATCCGGCCGCACCTGATCCTGGACAAGGCGCAGCCGAACTTCATGGATCCCGGCAGCTCCGGCAAGGTGGTCATGGACCAGCTCTGGAAGGGCTCGCGCAACCTCACCTGGTAGGCCATCCCGCGCGCAGCGCGCGCCACGCCACCTCGGGGTGCCGGGCGCCATCCCGCGTGGTCATCCTCCAGGCATGGAGCGGATCCGGGGGTCAGCTGCA
>CAIYZX010000004.1 GCA_903930745.1 uncultured Chloroflexota bacterium
CACCACGCCCCGCCTGCACGACATCGCCCACGTGGTGATCGACAACGGCGGGCGGCCCGGCGACGCCGCGGTGGACATCCCCGGGTTCGACACGCCGGTGGGTCCCACCTCGACCGTCACCGGCGCCGCGATCCTGAACGCCATCGTGGCGGAGGCCGTGGAGCTGCTGGTGGCACGCGGCATCATTCCGGAGGTCTACCGGTCGGCGAACGTGGCCGGTGGCGACGCGGCGAACGCGCGCTACGTGGCGGCCAGCGGCGGAGGTGCGGCATGAGCGGCACGTCGCCCTTCGAGATCCGGGGCGTCATCGAGGGCTTCTACGGCAACCCGTGGACGCACGCCCAGCGCCTGGCGATGGTGGACTGGCTTGCGGACCACGGCCTCAACACGATCGTCTACGGGCCGAAGGATGACCCCTCGCTCCGCCGTCGCTGGCGCCGCCCGTACGATGCGCTCGCCCTGGCGCGGCTCCGGGAGCTGGCCGCCCGCTGCGCGGCTCGCGGGATCACGCTGGTCGTGGCCATCTCACCGGGCCTCACGATCCGGTACTCGGACGCCTCGGACATCGCCGCCCTCACCGCCAAGGTGGACCAGGTGCGCGCGGCTGGCGCCGGCGGCATCGCCGTCCTGCTGGACGACATCCCGGGCGAGCTCCAGCACGCCGCGGATCTCGAGACCTTCGCCTCGCTCGCGGATGCGCACGCGGCCCTCCTCCGGGCGGTGCGCGCGCACGTGGGTGCGGACACCTGGCTCATGGCGTGTCCATGGGCGTACTGGGGTGACCCGGCCGCCTCGCCGTACCTCGCCACCTTGGCGGACGGGACGGACCCGGCGCTGGACCTCTTCTGGACCGGCCCGCGGATCTGCTCGCACGCGATCCCGCTCGCGGACGCGGAGGCGTTCGCCGCCGTCACGGGCCGACGGCCGCTCTACTGGGACAACTACCCGGTCAACGACGTGGCGATGGGCTTCGAGCTGCACGTGGGCCCGTATCTCGGCCGGGACGCGCGGCTGGCCGAGGGCGCGCGCGGCATGATCGCGAACCCCATGGAGCTGTTCGAGGCGTCCAAGGTGCCGCTGGGGACGATCGCCGAGTACCTGGCGGATCCGGCGGGGTACGAGCCGGAGGCCGCGTGGCGGCGGGCGATCGCGGAGACGGCCGGCGCCGCCGATGACGCGGAGGCGTTCGCGCTCGTCACGGAGAACACGCGCTCGTCCTGCCTGGACGACACGGATGCGCCCACGGTGACCGATGCGCTGGCTGCCCTGGTCTTCGCCTACGAGTCCGCGCGGGATGCCGCGGCCGATGGCGCCCCCGGGGACGCAACGCCGGCCGCAGCCGAGGCCGAGGCCGCACTGGCCGCCGCCGCCCGCGAGCTGGACGCCGTGGCCACCGTCCTTGCCGCGGCAACCCGCCACCTGCTCCTGGGCCCGATCGCCAACCCGCAGCTCGTCGCGGAGTGCCTGCCCTGGATCGAGGCCATCGCCATCGGCGCCACCGCCATGGCGGACCTCGCGACCCTCGCGAGCGCCGGCCACACCCGCCTGGAGGACGACGCCCGCGCCGTCCTCCTCCCCCATCTCGCCGAGCTCCGCCGGAGGCGCGTACGCGTCTTCGGCGACGCCCTGGACATGACCCTCGCAGATCTCATGGAAGTCCACGTCAAACCCGGGGAGCTGACGCTCGCCGGACCAGGAGGAGGAGACCGCACATGAACTCACCCATCCGAGGGCTGCTCGCCCTTGGTGCCGTCGCCGTGCTGGCGTTCGCCGGCTGCGGTGGCGGGGCCGCCCCCACCCCGGTCAACGACCACGTCCTGCGCATCGCCATGGGCTCGCCCGGCGAGGCGCAGATCCGCGTCTGGAACGACGTGGCGGACCAGTTCATGAAGGCCCACCCGGAAACCAAGGTGGAGCTGAACTTCCAGCAGGACGACCTGTACGAGCAGATCGGCCTCACCAACCTGCTCAACGGCAAGAACCCGCCGGACATCTACTTCGAGTGGACCGGCTCGCGCCTCGCCCAGAAGGTGAAGGACGGCTTCGCCGCCGACCTCACCGCCGCCTTCAAGACCGGCGACCTCAAGGGTCTCTGGGATGACGCGGTGCTCAACCAGTACACGCTGGACGGCAAGACCGTGATGGTCCCCTACGCCGCCGATGTCACGAACGTGCTCTGGTACAACAAGAAGATCTTCGCGGACAACGGGCTCACGGCACCCAAGACCTGGGACGAGCTGCTGTCCGTCTGCGACACGCTGTCGGCCAAGGGGATCATCCCCATCGCGTCCGGCAACAAGGACCTCTGGGCCGCGGGCAACTGGCTCGCCCACCAGACCTCGCGCGTCGTGGGCGAGGACGCCTACGCGGCGGTCCTCGGCGGCACCGGCAAGTTCGACACGCCCGAGTGGGAGGCCGCGCTGGACTACATCGTCCAGCTGCGTGACCACAAGTGCGTCAACGAGTCCGCGAACGCCATCGACGACAACGAGGGCGCCCAGCTCTTCTTCGGCGGCAAGGCCGCGATGCACATGATCGGCTCCTGGCTGGTCTCCTGGGCCATCGACGAGGCCCCGTCGCTTGACTTCGACTACGTGAACCTGCCCGCGATG
>CAIYZX010000005.1 GCA_903930745.1 uncultured Chloroflexota bacterium
CGCCGAGTACCGCGCCCGCTACGGCGCCACCACCGGCGACCGCGTCCGCCTGGGCGACACGAACCTCTGGGTGAAGGTCCAGGAGGACCGCACCGCCCGCGGCGACGAGCCCATCTGGGGCTACGCCAAGAACCTCCGCTCCCGGATGGCCCAGTGGGACAACGCCACCGGCCCCTCGGAGCTTGACATCGTCCTCACCGGCGCCCTCGTCATCGACCCCACCCTGGGCGTCATCAAGGCGGACATCGGCATCAAGGACGGCCGCATCGCGGGCATCGGGCGCTCCGGCAGCCCGGCGATCAGCGACGGCATCGATCTCGTCATCGGCCCCCACACCAAGAGCTACATGGCGTACGGGCTGATCGCCACGCCCGGCGCCATCGACACCCACGTCCACACCATCACCCCGGAGCTGCTGAACCCGGCGCTCGCGGGTGGCGTGACCACGTTCATCTCCGCGGGCTTCGAGGAGCCGCCCTTCGCCATGGAGCGTGTCCTGGCGGGGATGGAGGCGTGGCCCATCAACATCGGCATGCAGGCGGGCGCCCGTGCCACGGACGAGGGCCACCTCGATGCCCTCCTGGCCGCCGGCGCCACCGGCTTCAAGATCCACGAGGACAACGGCGCGTACCCGGACCTCATCGACTGGGTCCTGCGCTACGCGGACCAGCGCGACGTCACGGTGAGCCTCCACACGGACGGCCTCCACGAGTCCGCCGAGCTGGAGGACACGGTGGCGGCCATCGGCGGGCGCACCGTCCACGCGTACCACGTGGAGGGGACCGGCGGCGGCCATGTGCCGGACCTGCTGGGCCTCGTGCGTGAGCCCAACATCATCGCCTCGTCCACCACGCCCACCCTCCCGTACGGCGTCCACGCGCTGGCGGAGCACGTGCCGATGATCATCCTGAACCACGGCCTGTCATGGGACGTGCCGGGGGACGTGGAGATCGTCCGCGAGCGGGTGCTGCCCGGGCGGATGGCCGCCGAGGGGCCGCTGCACGAGCTGGGGGCGATCGGGATCATCAACTCTGACTCGCAGGGGATGGGGCGCATCGGCGAGACGTACCGGCGCACCTTCCAGCTTGCGCACGTGATGAAGGCGTGGCGCCGGTCCGCCGCTGCCGAGGGCGTGCCCGGGCTCCCCGCCGATGAGGGCCTGGCCGACCCGGACGACCGCGACGACACCGCGCGCGTGCTTCGCTACCTCGCGAAGCTGACGATCGAGCCCGCGGTCACGCACGGCATCTCCGCGCACGTTGGCTCGCTCCAGCCGGGGCGCATCGCGGACATCATCCTGTGGACGCCCGCGTTCTTCGGCGTGAAGCCGGAGTGGATCTTCAAGGGCGGGTTCCCGGCCTGGGGTCCGCTGGGCGAGGGCAACGCCACCGTTGAGCGGGCGGAGCCCACGCGGTACCGGCCGGACTGGGCCGGCGTCTCCACCGCGGCACCGAAGGTCTCCGTGACGTTCACGGCTCCGGGTGTGGACGGGCCGGCCCTGGGCCGGAAGCTGGGCTCGCGGCGGACGTTCCTGCCGATCTCCGGCGTGCGCGGCCTCACTCGTGGGTCACTCCGCCTGAACCAGGCGAGCGTGCCGGTGGAGATCGACGTGAAGACGGGCGATGTCTCCGTCGCCGGGCGTCCCCTCGCGGTCGCCCCGGTGGCCGAGGTCCCGCTGAGCCGCCGCTACCTCTTCCGCTAGGCGGGCTCGGCGTCGGCCTCGGCCTCGGCCTCGGGCGCTTCGGCCTCGGGCGCTTCGGCCTCGGGCGCTTCGGCTTCGGCCGTTTCAGGCCCGGGCGCTTCGGCTACCAGATGTCGCCGACGGTGAAGCCCTGCTGGAACGGGTCCGTGGGGTCAACCACGTACGAGGCGAAGGCGTAGATCCACGCCGTCCCGGTGATGGTGGGGATGACGGCCGGGTACTGGCCCACGCGGGTCTCGCCCAGCAGCCGCCCGGTGAAGACGGACCCCACGATGCTCTCGTGCCGGAAGTCCTCGCCGATCCTGAGACGGCCCTTCGCGTGGAGCACGGCCATCTTGGCGCACGTGCCGGTCCCGCAGGGCGAGCGGTCCAGGACGCCGGTCCACGTGGCCGGGTTGTCCCACGAGAACGGGCGGGTGGAGACGGTGGTGGCGTTGCGCCAGGTGTTGGCCGGGTCATGGGCGGGCCCGCTCACCTGGCCGATGGTGATCCCCGCGAACCCCGGCTGATCCGGGTGGACCACGGGGAGCTGCTCTGCAGCGGCGGCCTTGATCATCTCGGTGACGCGGGTGATGTCCGCGCCCTCGTCCGGGGTGATCCGGAAGCCCAGGGCCTGCGCGTCCGCGATGACGTGGAACATGCCGCCGTACGCCACGTCCACGGTGACGGTGCCCAGGTTGGGGACCTCCACCCTGGCGTCCAGGTGGGTGGCGAAGGCGGGCACGTTCTGGAAGGTGACGCCGGTGACCTTGCCGTGCTCGCAGGTGGCGCGGACGCGGATCAGGCCGGCGGGGGCTTCGAGGACGAGGTCCGTGACGGGCTCCTGCATCGGCAGCATCCCGGTCTCCAGGAGCGCCGTGGCCACGCAGATCGTGTTGGACCCGCTCATGCCCGGGTACTCCACGTGCTCCATGATCACGTAGCCCGCCTGGGCCTCGGGATTGGTGGGCGGGAGGATCACGTTGGCGCACAGGGCCGGGTAGCCGCGCGGCTCGTTGAGCATGAGCTTGCGCAGGGTGTCGCCGTGGTGCTCCAGGTGCTGGGCCTTCTCGAACATGGTGGCGCCGGGCACGTCCAGCACGCCGCCCACGACCACCCGCCCGGGCTCGCCGCCCGCGTGCACGTCCACCGCCTGGATCATCCGCCCCAGCCGCACCTGTGCCGCCTCCTCGTTCGTCCGGGCGTGGCCCGCCCTCCTCGCTCTTTCGCCGGCGCCCGGCCGTCCGGGCGTCTCGCCCTCGCTGAGTCCCCCGCGTCAGCGCCTCGTCAGCCCCGCGTCAGCCCTTCGTCAGCCCTTGCGCGCGTCCGCGATCTGGCGGGCCATGTCCCGCTTGGCATCGCGGTCCGCGATCTCGCGCCGCCGGTCCCACGTCTGCTTGCCCCGCGCGAGCCCGATCCGAACCTTGGCCCGGCCGCGCTCGTTGATGTAGATCTCCAGCGGGACGATGGTGAGGCCCTTGGCCTTGGACTTGCCGAGGAGCTCGTCGATCTCGTCGCGGTGGAGCAGGAGCTTGCGCGTCCGCTTGGCCTCGTGATTGAACCGCACGTCCGCCGTGGACCAGGGCGCGATGTGCAGGCCCAGGATCCAGGCCTCGTTCTTCTCGATGCGCGCGTAC
>CAIYZX010000006.1 GCA_903930745.1 uncultured Chloroflexota bacterium
CCCGATCCGAACAAGGTCTACTTCGACTCCGCGCGGCGGATGAAGGGCATCGAGCGGGGCGTGGTGATCCTGGTTGACGTGCCGGATCCCGGGCCTGCGGGCAGCCTGGAGCGGCGCCTGCTCTACGCCGGCGTCACCCGCGCCACCACGTACCTGTGCGTGATCGCGACCGCGGAACGGATCGGCGCGCTGAAGGCGATCGCCTCCTCGTACCGCGCGTAGACCTCGGCCCGGCCCTCAGCGCAGGATCCCGAACGCGTCCAGGTCCACTCGGGGCCGCCCACCCGTGCCTGCGCACACCACGCGGATCGTGTGCGTGCCGGAGGCGCCCCAGGTGCGGGCCCAGACCACGAAGCGATTCGTCGTGGTAGCACCAACCGTGTCCACCACGATGGGCGTGGCGGCGCCATCCACGTAGATCCGGACCTTGCCCCGGCCAGGCGCCCGCGTCATCACGATCGCGATGGCCTTGCCCGTGAACGTCAGGCGGGCCGAAGAGCCCGCGGTCCGCGAGGTCTTGGCGGTTCCGCCGCTGTACCCGGTGCTGCTCACGGTGGACCAGGTGCCGGCGTACGTGGCGGCGCCCTCCTGTGCAAGGGCCGGCGTCACGACCGGGCCCGTGCTCCACCAGGCGCCGGCGTTGCCCGCGACGTCCGTGGCGCGGACCCGGAAGCGCACGCCCCGTCCGGGGGCCAGGGTCGCCGCTGCCGATGGCGAGCTGAGCGCGGCCGAGACGACCGTCCACGTGGCGCCTCCGTCCGTCGACCGCTGGAGCTCGTACGTGGCGATGCCGGAGCCGCCCGCGCCATCGGACCCGGTCCAGCTGACCGTCACCGGGAGGGCGGTGGCCGCCAGCGAGGCCCCTGACCTGAGCGCGGTTGCGGGTGCCGTGGTGGTGGGCCTGGTCAGATCGACCTGGATGGTTCGCAGGCCGGAGGTCCCCAGGTTGGCGAAGGCGTCCGCCTGGGTCGCCTCCACGGTGTGGATGCCCTCGGCCGCGATGGCCGAGGCGAGCGTGACCGTCCAGGTGCCATCCAGGCAGGCCGACGTGTCGGCGCCCGGTGCGCCCCCGTCCACGCCAACCGCCACGTCGCCGTCGCCCGTGGTGCACGTGCCGCCCAGGCTCGTGATCGGCAGGCGGGTGGCCAGCGGGAACGCCATGGTGGTGCCGTTCACCGCATCCAGGGTCACCACGGGCGGCTCCGTGTCCGCGGTCACGTGGATCGTGGCCGCGTTCGTGGTGGCGGTGCCCGCCATGTTCGTGAAGACCGCCCGGACCTGGGCCCCATCGTGCTCCGGGCCCACGGTGAGGGAGAGATTGGGGCCGGTGGAGCCGGGCAGATCCGCCCACTCACCGCCCGGCGGGAGAAGCTGCCAGTGGGCCTGCGCGGCGGGGGCGCCCGATGCGGACGCGGAGAACTGGACCGTCTCGCCCGGGAGCGCGGCGACGTCCTCCGGGTTGCCCGTGATGACCGGAGCCGTCGCCGGGATGACGTCCGGGACGCAGTCCGCCGCCGGGTCTGCAACGGTGGAGGTGCGGAGGTTGTCCACCAGCACCCCCGTGTCCAGCTGGTCGTCGCCTGCATCGAAGATGGACAGGAAGAGTGCATGGACGCCCGCTGCGGCAGGTGCCCGCACCGCGAACAGCTCCGATGCCGAAGCGAAGGCGGTCAGGCCATCGGGCGGGGCGGTGAGGCCGTCGACGCCCGTGGTCCGCATGCTGATCTGGCGCCCGAACCCGTCCACCGCGATGTTGTGCGGCGCCGTGAGCTCGCCGCCGTTCGCAAGGGACCAGTCCGAGACGTCCAGCTCCGCCACGAAGGCGTCGTTGAACGCGGTGGCGGGCGTGCCGCTGTCGTTGGTGACCAGGCGCGCGTCGAAGGCCAGGCAGTTCGCGCCCTCCGGCACCTCAAGGTTCACGCGCAGGATCGTCGTGTCGAAGTCCTCGTCGCCGCGGGCACCTGCGGGGGAAGGGGCGACCGTCTCCAGCCTGCGTGATGCGACCCGGTCCGGTGCCGAGAAGCCCACGGCGGCCGCGCTCGTCAGGACGGCGTACGTGGAGCCCGCGGTGGGGAACTCGCCCACGACCGTGGAGCGGACGCCGTTCGGCGTGCCGGAGCCACGGGCCACGTAGAGCGCATCGAGCATCGTCACCGACGGGGTGGTCATCGCAAGCGCAAGGAGACGCGGCTCGTTGGTGATCACCAGCAGCGCGGCCCGGCTGGCCGTGGACCCTGCCGCATTGGTGAAGACCGCCCGGAACTGCCTGCCATGGTCGCCCGCGGTGGTCGTGAACGAGAGCAGCGTGTTGGTGGCACCCGGGATGTCCGCCCATGTGCCGCCCTGGGGACGAGCCTGCCACTGGATCGTGGGCGCGGGCACCCCCTCCCCGGTGGCGCCGAAGCTGGCGGTGGCACCTGCGGCCACCGCCCGGTCCGCGGGCTGGGAGATCACGCTGGGCAGGGTGGGCAGCACCACGGTGATGGTCGCCTCCAGCGAGGTGGACGAGGCGATCTCGTTCGTGGCGACCATCCTGATCCTGCGCCCGGAGTCTTCCAGCGTG
The DNA here is from genome assembly GCA_903930745.1 of uncultured Chloroflexota bacterium. Classification (GTDB taxonomy): domain Bacteria; phylum Chloroflexota; class Limnocylindria; order Limnocylindrales; family CSP1-4; genus CAIXZV01. Next base: position 2,564 of record CAIYZX010000006.1, read on the forward strand.
ACGGGCAGGGCAAGCTCCGACGCGGTCGCCCCGGGCAGGCTCACCCAGTCCTCGCCGGGTGCCTGGGTCTGCCACTGGAGCGTGGGGGCCGGCACGCCCGTTGCCGTCGCAGAGAAGCCGGCGGTGAAGCCGTCCGCGACGGTCTGGTCCGCCGGGTGGCCGGTGACCACCGCGCCAAGGCCGGGACCGCAGTCCGCGGCGCTGTCTGCGACCGTGCTCGTGCGCAGGCCATCGAGGAGCACGCCGGTGGCGGCCTGGTGGAACGTGCCCTGGTCCAGGACGGTCAGGAACACCGAGTGGGCGCCGGGCGTGACCGCGGTCCGCGCGACCATCACCGGGCCTGCGAACGCGAAGCCCGTGGTGGCCCCCGGACCGAGATCCAGCAGCCCCGCGATCGTGGCGAGGCGGACGGTGTCGCCCGCGGGCGTTCGCGCGAAGTCCAGCGGGGCCGCGAGGACGCTGCCGTTGTGGCTCCAGGTTGACGCGTCCAGCTCCGCCACGAAGGCGTCGTCGCCGTTGTTGATGAACGCGTCCGCCAGGAGGCGGTAGTCCAGCGCGAGACAGTTGGCGCCGGGAGGGACGGTGAAGGCCACGCGCAACGTGGTCGCGGCGCCAAGGAAGGGCGGCGTCAGGCTTGACGGTGTGGCCGGCGAGACCGTGAGGTCCGGTACGTTGCCCGTGGAGAGTGCTGCGAACGTTGCGCCCTCGCGCGGGAACGAGGCGGCGGGCACCGTGCCAACGACGGCCGGCACGCCCTGGGTGCGGATCCGCGTGAACTGGGCTCCGGTGATCGTGACGGACGCGGTGCCCAGCGCAGTGGCCAGCTCCCCGGCGACGTCCGGGACGGTGAGGACGGCGGCCCTGGTGGTGACCGCGGCCTCGGTGTTCGTGAAGATCGCCCGGTAGTGCGTGCCGGACAGCGCAGGTGTGGCGAGGAGCGACAGCGTGGTGGACGTCTCGCCGGGGATGTCCGTGAAGTCGCCGCCCTCCTCCTGCGCCTGCCAGCGGACGGTGGGCGCAGGGCTGCCGCCGGCCGTTGCATGCAGCTCCAGGAGCTGGCCGTCCAGGAGCGTCGCATCCAGCGGCTGGGTGGTCACGAACGGCGGCACGGGGAGGCCCGGTGACACGTACGTGCACGCCACCGCGCTGGCGTCCGCGAGGTGGGGCAGCCGGTGCGACACCGGCGTGCCCACCGTCCCGCTCACGTCCTCCACGCCTGCCGTGGCCGCCGCGCCGTGGTCCACCGCGGGTCCACCCGCGACCATGTCCAGCCAGGCAAGGCGGACCACCCCGGTGGTCTCCGCCAGGCTGGCCTGGAACGAGGCCGTGCCGCCGCCCGTCGCGGACGTCACGCCGTCCCACGTGATCACCACCCGCCGGTTCGGTGCGGTACCGGTCGTCCGCGCCGACACGCTGCCCGCGCCCGGATCCCAGTCGTCCCACGCGGCTGCGACCAGGTTGGAGGGCGCCGTGGCACCCGGGATCGGGGCGTTCGTGGCGATGCTGCCCGCCGTGCCACCCGGCCCCAGGACCAGGTAGCCGTCCGCGGCCACCGTCACGCTGGTGAAGGGGAGGCCGTAGTGGCTGAAGGTGAAGGGCAGGGCCAGGCTCGCCGTCCCGGCGGCGCCCACGGGAAGGATGGTGCCGCCCGCGGGGTCCGTCCATGCGAAGACCTCCGGAACGCAGGCGTAGGTGCCGGGCTCGCTGACGGCCAGGGCAACCTCGTCCGTGGTCGCTGTCCCGGCAGCGTTCGTGAAGATCGCCCGGTACCTGGTGCCGGTGTCTGCACGTGACGGCGTGAACGCCAGCGTGGTGCCGGATGCGCCGGGAATGTCAGCCCATGCGCCGCCCGCCGGCTCCGCCTGCCAGCGCACGGTGGGGACCGGGTCGCCGGTGGCGCCTGTCGTGAAGCGGACCGCCGTGCCGTCTGCGACAGCCTGGTCATCCGGCTGGAGGGCGATCGCGGGGAGGGTGGCCGCCGCCGTGACCGCCGAGACCGTGCCGGAGAAGCCGGAGGCGCCGTTTGGGCTGGTCCCGCGGACCCGGAAGCAGAAGGCGGTGTTCGGGGTGAGGCCGGCGACCGGGTAGGCCGAGGTGCCGGCGGGGAGCGTGGCGGCGGTCGTGAACGTCCCACACGCGGGCGCGGTCCCGGTGGTGACCTGCACCTCGTATGCCGCCTCGCCGGTGACGCCATCGGTCCAGGCGAGCTGTACCCGGCCGGCGCCCAGCGTCGTGGCGGTCAACCCGGACGGTGCCCCGCTGGGGGCGGCTCCACCAGGAAGGCACGTGGCGGTCATGCCGCCCACGTCCAGTCGCCCGCTTGTGACCACCTTCCCGACCAGCGAGCTGGTGAGCGTGGTGTGGCCCAGCAATGCGGCCCTGAGCTCGTTCGCGCCCAGCGCGCCGTTCATCGATGCGCAGAGGGCGATGGCGCCCGTCACGTGCGGCGCCGCCTGGCTTGTGCCGTCAAGGACGCCATAGCCGCCACCGGGGACCGTGGAGAGGATGGCCTCGCCGGGGGCACCGAGGTCCACGCTCGCCGCACCTCTGTTGCTGAAGGAGGCGAGTGCTCCGGCCTGCGTGATGGCGGCGACGCTCACGAGGCAGTCGAAGCCGCGCGCGGAGCCGTCCGCCCTGACCGTGCACGTGTTGGACGCCGGGTACGTGGGGACGTTGTCGTTGTTGGCGCCATCGTTCCCGGCTGCGGCCACGAAGAGGATTCCGGCGTCGCCGCCGCGGTTGATCGCATCCTCCAGCGCCTGGCTGTCGCCGGCGCCGCCCCACGAGTTGTTGCTGGCAACCACGTTGAGGCCGTGACGCGTCCGCAGGTCCGTCAGGTAGTCCAGGGCCTCCACCGCGTCACCGGTGAACCCGGAGGGCCCGATGACCTTCGCAGGCACCAGCGTGACGTGCCACGCCACGCCGGCCACGCCTTCGCCGTTGCCGCCCACGGCACCCACCGTGCCCGCCACGTGTGTCCCGTGGTCGATGTCGCCGTTGTCGAGCAGCGTGTTGTCGTCGGCCGCAAAGTCCCACCCGTGAACGTCGTCGATGTAGCCGTTGCCGTCGTCGTCGATCCCGTTGTCCGGGGTCTCGAACGGATTGGTCCAGATGTTGGCCGCGAGGTCCGGGTGCGTGATGTCCACGCCGCCATCCACGATCCCGACCACCACCGACGCGGAGCCCGTATGACCGTCCAACCACGCCTCGTCGGCGCCGCTGCCGAAGGCGTTGGCACCGGGCGCGACGGCGTTGCCGTGCATGCCCCAGAGCTCGCCGCTGGTGTAGCGCGGATCGTTGGACGTGTCGGCGAGCGTGATCGCGTACTCAGGCTCCGCGTACCGGACGTTGGGGTTGTGGGCAAGGGCGGTCAGCGCCCGCGGCAGGTCCGCCTCCGTTCGGAGCGTCCAGCGCTCCGTGCCGGCAGCGAGGCGCGAGAGGGCCGCGCGGGCCGCGACGACGTGCGTGCCACCGGTCGATGCGGCATCAAGGCCGCCGGGCTGCGCGTCCAGGGATGCCGCCGCAGCAGCGCGGGAGGCCGCCGCGGTCCCGGGCCGGAAGGCGACGAGCAGGGTGCGCGGACGATGGGGTGCGAGGCCGCCTGCCACGGAGGGTGTGGCCATGACCGGCGCGTCCGTGGGGACCACGCTGGGCGCGGCCGTGCCCCCGGGCGTCGCCATGACGGCCGGTGTGTTGCCGAGCGCGAGGATCGCCGATGCCACGATGCCCGCGATGCGCGGGGCAATGCCTGCCTGCCTGGACATCCGTGCCACCCCAGCCTCCGTCCCGGCACACCGGACGGAGACCCGGATTGGACTGCGCTGCCTGTGACGGGACGGCGGGACCGGGGACGCGGGGCCAGAACGGGATCATGGCGGCCCACGGGTGGGCTGTCGGCCAGTGCACGGGCATGCGCCGTGCAGGGCGACCCGGTGGGGCGTGTCGTCGGGCGCCTACAGGAGGGTGGTCACAGCCGACACACCTGCCCGAATCTCACGCCTCGTCCCGGTCCTCGTCCTCATCCCGGGTGCTGGGCTCGTGCCAGGTCTCGATGGCCGCCCGGATCTCCGGCAGATCCGCTGGGCCAATGTCCTGCGAACGGAAGAACCCGAGCCCGAAGAGGGCTCCGGCGGCCTCGTCGGCCGTGGGGTAGAGCCCGCCGGAGCTCTGGTCCGGGCCGGAGGCGATGTACCCGCCGCCCCACTCGTTGACCAGCCACGCCTCGCGACCGTCATCACCCGCGATCCCGTACAGGCAGGCGCCCGGCAGGTTCATCTCGACATCGTCGTCGAAGGCCATCTCCCAGGCCTCCCGCACCGCCGCCAGGAAGGCGTCGTCCGGGAGTGCGAGGAGGGCCGGGACATCGGCGTCCTCGTCCCACGCGATGTGCATGCCCAGGGCGTCCGGGGAGATGAAGCGGTACTCGTCGCCGTTGACGCGCTCGCCCCAGGTCTCGGCGAGCCACCGGTCCAGGCGCCGTGCAAGGTCCTCGCCCAACGGCGCACCACCGTTCGCCGCCTCCAGCATGGCGGCCCGAAGCTCCTGGTCGTCCAGCTCGATCTCGTCAGCCACCGGCGTCCCTCGCATCTCGTCCCCGGCCCTCGACGGGCCTGCGCCCCCGATTATCCGGCCGGAGCGGCGTACCCATCCGCGCAGCCCTGCGCGCCCGAAGAGAGGGCAGCGGACCCGGCCACGGGCCGGATGCGAGGGAGCGATGATGCGCAGGAGCCTGGTGGCGCTTGGGGTGGTGATCGTGGTGATGGGCGTCCTGGACGCCATCTGGCTGGGCACGATGGTGCCCGCCGTCTACCGGCCCCAGATGGGCACGCTGCTCTCGGACAACCCGGTCTGGGCCGCCGCGGGGGCGTTCTACCTGCTCTACGCCATCGGCCTCGTTGCCCTCGTGGTCCTGCCCTCGCTTGGCGGGGAGCGGCCCGTCCGCGACGCTGCGCTCCGGGGTGTCCTGTTTGGCCTGGTGGCGTATGGCACCTACGACCTCACGAACCTCGCGACGATGCGCGACTGGCCGGTCATCGTGACGGCCATCGACATGTCATGGGGTGCCTCGCTCACCGCCGTGACGTCCCTCGCGGCCGCCTGGGCCACGAGGCGCCTCGCGGGCTGACGTCCGCGCGCTCGCCCGGCCGGGGTCCGCGCGCCAGCCCGGCACGCCGCCCCAAGCACGGTGCCTGCCAGCCCAGCCGGGGCGAACGGCTTGTCGACGGTCGCCACCACGGACCGGATTCCGACCGCACGGGCCAGCTGGGCAGGCTCGCTGGACATCACGACCACGGGAACGCCCGGGCTGGACTCCGCCACCGCGACCGCCAGGCCGATGCCATCGAGGACGCCGGGCATCTCCACGTCCGTCACCAGCACGGAGAGGTGCCCGTGCAGCTCGAGCACCAGGCGGAGGGCGGCATCGGCGCTCGCCGCGTCCAGGCACCGGAGGCCCGCGCGCTCCAGCGCAGCCACGGCGATCCGGCGCACGAGGAGATCGTCGTCCACCACCAGCGCAACGCCCATCTCCGGGCTCATGGCGCGGTGTCCGTGAACGTGAGGGTCGCGGTGGCGAGCACGGGGACGCGTCCAACGGCGGCGGCCATGACGGGGTAGGTGACGTCGAGGGAGCTCTGCGTTGGCAGGCTGGCCGGTGTCTCCGCCAGGGCGAACAGCTCCACGATGTACGTGTGCGTGCCGGCGGCCTTCGAACAGGGCGAGGTGTACGAGATCGCCACCCCGTCCTTGTTCGCGCCCAGGAGCCAGGG
>CAIYZX010000007.1 GCA_903930745.1 uncultured Chloroflexota bacterium
CGCGCTGGAGCAGGGGTTCGTCTCCCCGTCCCTCCTTGGCACGACGCTCTCCACGCAGGTCCTGCTGTGGGTGGTGCTGGGCGGCCGCGGGACGCTGGTGGGACCGCTCCTTGGCCTTGGCCTGGTCTGGGTGGTGGGCGGCCGGATCGCCGAGATCACGCCGCAGCTCTGGCCGATCATCCTGGGCGCGCTGCTCCTGGGCACGATCCTGTTCCTGCCGGGCGGCCTCATCGGGCGCCGGGTGGTGAAGCGGTCGCCGCGGGTTGCGGTGGCTGCGGCCGCCACTTCGGGCGCGGGCTCGGGCTCGGGCGCGGGTTCGTCGGAGGCCTCCCATGACTGAGCGCGCCGCGGTCCCCGCCCCGGTGCTGGAGGCGCGCGACATCCGCAAGGTCTTCGGCACGCTGGTGGCGCTCGATGGCGCGGGCGTGTCCGTGGGCGCCGGTGAGATCGTGGGGCTCATCGGCCCCAACGGCTCCGGCAAGAGCACGCTCCTGCACGTGATCTCCGGGCGGACATCCGCCACCGGCGGTGCCGTGCTGCTGGGCGGCCGGGACGTCACCCACGCGAAGCCCGCCGAGCGGATCCGCGCCGGCCTCTCGATCAAGTTCCAGCTGGCCCGCGTCTACCTGGACCAGACCGTGGCGGACAACCTCCTGCTCGCGGTGCAGTCGCGGACCGGGCTTGGGTCCCTGATCCTGTCGCGGACGCGGGCCGCGGCACAGGCCCCCATCGACGAGCTGCTGGCGCAGTTCCACCTCACCGAGCAGCGGGACATGCTGGCGCGCGAGCTCTCGCACGGCGAGCAGCAGTGGCTGGAGATCGCGATGGCGCTGGCCGTGGAGCCGTCCATGCTCCTCCTCGACGAGCCAACCGCCGGCATGAGCCACGAGGAGCGGGCGGCCACCGGCGAGCGGATCCGCGCGGCACGCGCCCGCTGCGGCGTGCTGATCGTAGAGCACGACCTGGACTTCATCCGCGGCCTCTGCGACCGGATCACGGTCCTGCACCAGGGGAAGATCATCGCCACCGGTACGCCCGCGGAGATCGAGGCGGACCCGCGCGTCCAGGAGGTCTACCTCACCCGTGTCTGAGCGCGCTCCCGCCACACCCATCCTCGCGACGCAGGGCCTGGTCGCCGGCTACGCGGCGAGCCGCGTGCTGTTCGGCGTGGATCTCGAGGTGCCCGCCGTGGGCACGGTGGCCGTGCTGGGCCGCAACGGTGCCGGCAAGACCACGCTCCTGCGGACGATCATGGGGTTCATGCGCCCGTCGGACGGCCGCGTCCTGGTTGACGGTGTGGACGTCACGGGGAAGCCCGCGGCCCACCTTGTGAAGCTGGGCGTGGGGTACGTGCCGCAGGAGCAGGGCGTCTTCGCCGGTCTCACGGTGCGCGAGAACCTGCAGCTGGGCCTTGGGGCCGGCGGGCGGGGGAGCAGGGCGCGGATCGAGGAGGCGTTCGAGCTCTTCCCGAAGCTCGCGGCGCGGGCCGGGCAGCAGGCGGGCACGATGTCCGGCGGCGAGCGGAAGATGCTGTCCATCGCCCGGGCGATGCTGGCGCACCCGCGCCTGCTGGTGATGGACGAGCCCACCGAGGGCGTCTGGATCGGCGTGGTGGACGAGATCCTCGACGCGATGCGGACGTTCGCCACCGGGGCGGCGATCCTGCTGGTGGAGCAGCACTTCGAGTTCGCGCTGGGGCTGGCGGACTCGGTCCTCGTGCTGGACCGCGGCACGGTGGTGATGCGCGGCGACACGGCGACCATCGACCGCGCGGCCATCGCGAAGCGCCTCGCGCCCTAGCCTGGCCCTCGCTCCGGGTCCTCGCTCCGGCGCGCCGCCTCAGTCCAGGGAGCCCGCCACCAGCTCGCCGTCCACCAGCACGGCCACCGGGTTGACCGCGTGGACCTGTGCCGGCGGGATCTCCAGGATGTCGCGGTCCAGGACCACGAGGCTCGCGCGCCGGCCGGGGGCGATGGCGCCGTGGTCCGCGTCGATGCCCATCTGCTGCGCGGCGGCCAGCGTGTAGCCGCGGATCAGCGCCTCGAGCGGGACACGCTCGTCCGCGGGTGATCGCGGGGTTCGGGCGTCATCGGCTTCGGCTGCGGCTTCGGCCTCTTCGGCCTCGGCATCGGCCGGCTCAAGGCGCCGGTGGCCAATCTCCATCCCCAGGAACGGGTCCGCCCGCCCGGTGGTCCACTCCACGTGGTCCGTGATGTCACTGGAGCAGGCCACAACGGCCCCCGCGTCCAGTAGCGAGCGCACC
>CAIYZX010000008.1 GCA_903930745.1 uncultured Chloroflexota bacterium
GCCCCTTCGGTCACTCCGGCGGCTTCGGCGGCTCCGGGGGACCAGGCGGTGCCGATGGTCCCGCTCGACGTGGCTGCCCAGGTGGCGATGGGCATCGTGCTGGCATCCGGGTCTGCCGGCGGCAGCTCCGCGGTGGGCGATCCGTGGGCACGTCGCACGCTGGCCACGGAGCTCCCGCTGGTGCGGCTCGTCGCGCTGCTGGTGCTGGGCGTGACCGCTCGGGTCCGGCGCCGGTTCTCCCGGCCCCGGGGGCAGAGCGGGTCCTAGCCCGCCAGCACCGCCTGCAGGACGGCGCGGACCCGGGCCACGGCATCCGCCACCGGGATGGTGGCGGCATCGATGACCAGCTCGGCATCCTCGGGCGCCTCGTAGGGCGAGCTGATCCCCGTGAACTCCGCGATCTCGCCGGCGCGCGCCTTCGCGTACATGCCCTTGCGGTCGCGCGCCTCGCAGACGCCCAGCGGCGTGCTGACGTGGACCAGGATGAACGCGGCCCCCTGGGCGTCCGCCATGGCGCGCGCGGCCTTGCGGCCGGCATCGAAGGGGGCGATGGGCGCCGCGAGGACAAGGCCGCCGTGGCCTGCCACGAGCGCACCGACCCAGGCGATCCGAGCGATGTTGGTGGCCCGGCTCTCGGCGTCGAAGCCCAGGCCCTTGGAGAGGTGCTGGCGAACCTCGTCGCCGTCGAGCAGCGTGACGCGGTGCGACGAGGTGGCCGCGAGGTCCGCGGCGAGCGCCTTCGCGATCGTTGACTTGCCAGAGCCGGACAGGCCGGTGAAGAAGACCACGGCGCCGCGGCGGGCATGGGCGTCGCGCACCCGCAGCGCCTCGCGCACGGCCTCGTCAGGGTAGACCTCGCCCGCAACGCGGGCGGCCGCATCGGCGAGGGCACCGTCAAGACCGCCAAGGAGCGATGCCGTGCGGGCGGTGCGGGCGGCGTCCGCGCGTCGGGCGCCGGCGAGGCCATAGGCGGCGAGGACCCGGCCCAGGACCGGGGCGACCGCAGGCGCCGCGGGCCACGGAACGAGGAGCAGCCGCACATCGCCCGCGATGCGCGGAAGGACGGCCTGCCAGGCGCGGACCAGCGCTGCTGCGTCCGGGCGCCCGGTGCCGGATCGGCGACTGCCGAGCAGGACCAGCGTGACGGGCGCGGCCCCGGCGGCGGCATCGGCCACCGCGAGCACGTCGTCGTGCGTGGGCAGGTCGTCGGCAACCAGCACCGCTGTGTCGGACAACCCGTTGGCGCCGGCGGCCGCGGCACTGCGCCGGATGGACGGGTCCGCGGCCGCGCCCGCCGGTGCCGCGAAGGGCCGGAGCGGGGTGGCCGTGCCGCCGTCGATGCGTGCCAGGGGCGTGTTCTCGGCGTCGGTCAGGACGGCCTCGCCGGGCCAGGGACGCCACGCGTCGGCGGGCAGTGCCCCAGCGAGCGCAAGCTCCAGGAGATCCAGGCCGTCGTCGTCCAGGACGAGGCGCACAACGCCGTCGAGACCCTCGAGGGCGGCGGGACCGGGCGCGGTCACTGCGCTTCGTCCGTGGGGGCGGAGACGGAGGCCTGGGACGTCTGCATGGAGACGGGAACGGGCGCGCGCGAGCGTGCGTAGTCCTTCGTGCGCCCGCGCACCCAGATCCAGAGCAGCGACCCGCCCACGAGCGCCAGGACCGCGGCGCCCAGCACCACCTCGTTGGCAACGCCGAGAAGCTTGAGGCCGGA
>CAIYZX010000009.1 GCA_903930745.1 uncultured Chloroflexota bacterium
CAACGCGTGACGCCGGCAGGTCCGCCAATCCTCCGGCGAGTCCCATGCAACGGAGGAATAGATGAGCAGCAACGCACGACTCGACGCCTGGGTAGCCGAGGTCGCCGCCATGACGCGGCCGGACCGCATCCACTGGTGCGACGGCTCCCCGGCCGAGTACGACGAGATGCTCCGCCTGATGATCCACGCGGGCACCGCCGTGCCCCTGGACGACGAGCGCCGCCCCGGCTCCATCCTGGTCCGCTCCCACCCTGCGGACGTGGCGCGCGTGGAGGACCGGACGTTCATCTGCTCCGCCCGCAAGGAGGACGCAGGCCCCACGAACAACTGGGCGGAGCCGTCCGAGATGAAGGAGACCCTGCGCGGTCTCTTCGCGGGCTCCATGACCGGCCGCACCATGTACGTGATCCCCTACTCCATGGGCCCTGTTGGCTCGCCCATCGCCAACATCGGCGTGGAGCTCTCGGACTCGCCGTACGTGGTGGCCAACATGCACGTGATGACGCGCGTGGGCACCCGCGTCATGGACGTCCTGGGCGCCGATGGCGACTTCGTGCGCGGCCTCCACTCCGTGGGCATGCCCCTGGGCCCGTCCGATCCGGACTCCGCCTGGCCGCACAACATGGAGCACAAGTACATCTGCCACTTCCCGGACACCCGGGAGATCTGGTCCTTCGGCTCCGGCTACGGCGGCAACGCGCTGCTGGGCAAGAAGTGCCACGCGCTGCGGATCGCGTCCGTCCAGGCCCGTGACGAGGGCTGGCTGGCGGAGCACATGCTCATCCTCAAGCTCACCACGCCGCAGGGCCGCGTCCACTACATCACCGCCGCCTTCCCGTCCGCCTGCGGCAAGACGAACCTGGCCATGCTGGAGCCGTCCATCCCCGGCTGGAAGATCGAGACCGTGGGCGATGACATCGCCTGGATGAAGATCGGCTCCGATGGGCGCCTGCGGGCGATCAACCCGGAGGCCGGCTTCTTCGGCGTCGCCCCGGGCACGTCCTACGCCACGAACGCGAACGCCATGCGGACGTTCACGCACAACGCGATCTTCACGAACTGCGCCGTGACCGCCGATGGCGACGTCTGGTGGGAGTCCATGACGGACGAGGCGCCCGAGGCCGCGACGGACTGGCTCCGCCGCCCCTGGAACGGCACCGAGCCGCGCAAGGCCGCCCATCCCAACGCCCGCTTCACCGTGTCCGCCTCCCAGTGCCCGGTCATCGCGCCGGAGTGGGAGGACCCGGAGGGCGTGCCGATCGACGCGATCCTCTTCGGCGGCCGCCGGACCACCACGGTGCCGCTCGTCACGGAGGCGTTCGACTGGACGCACGGGACGTTCATCGGCGCCACCACGGGCTCCGAGACCACCGCGGCCGCCGTTGGCGCCGTTGGCCAGCTCCGCCGTGACCCCATGGCCATGCTGCCGTTCTGCGGCTACAACATGGCCGACTACTGGGGCCACTGGCTCTCGTTCAACGACCGGATGGCCGCGGACAAGCTGCCGCGCGTCTTCTTCGTGAACTGGTTCCGCAAGGACGAGAACGGCAAGTTCCTGTGGCCGGGCTACGGCGAGAACAGCCGCGTCCTCAAGTGGATCGTGGAGCGCGTGGAGGGCGAGGCGGATGCCGTGGAGTCCCCCATCGGCCTGCACCCGGCCGAGGGCGCGCTGGACGTGGACGGGCTTGCCCTCCGCGACGGCGCGATGGACCAGCTCATGGCGGTGGACCCGGAGGCCTGGCTTGCGGAGATGGGCCTGATCCGGGAGCACTTCGCCCGCTTCGGCGACCGCCTCCCGCGTGCGCTCGCCGCCTGCGCGGACGACCTCGAGACGCGGATCCGCGACGCGATGCCCGTGGGGGCTGCCACCGCCGACTGAGCCGGAACCCGCCGGCGGTCCTCGCGGGCCGCCGGCCGTGGCCGCGTCCTAGTTGACGCGGGGCCGCGTGCCTCCCGGCGCGTTCCAGCCGGGATCACCGCCCAGGTCCTCGAGGTTGCCGGACCGGCGCAGGTCGCCGGGCTCGTCCAGGTCCCACGATCCCTCGGCGTTGCCGCGGAGGTCGTTGCTCTCGAACACGCCACCAGCGCCATCCGCGATCCGCACGGCGTGCCGCATGCCGCCGGAGACGACGTTGGAGCGGAAGGTGGCGCGGGTGTCCTCGTCCGCGAGGAAGATCCCGGGCGACTCGCCGGCGACAACCCGGTTGTGCTCGAAGGTGCCACCCGCCCCGCCGCGGATCGCGATGCCGGTCATCCTGCTGCAGTGGATCTCGTTGCCGATGACGACGGGGTCCGTCACCTCCTGGTTGACCCCGATCCCCGCGTCCACGTTCCCCTCCAGGTGGTTGTCCTCGATCACCGGGGTTGCGCCGGAGTCCACCACGATCCCGATGCCGTTCCGGGTGATGCGGTTGCGCTCGACGCGCACGTTGCGGCTGCTCCGGATGGAGACGCCCACACCGCTGTTGCGCTCGATCGCGCAGTCTGAGACCCGTGATGCCGCGGCGGCGGAGAAGAGGCCCACGCCCGTGCCGGCGTTGCCCGAGATGGAGCTTCGCTCCACGACGAGCAGGGCGCCGTCTCCCGCAACCAGCGCGTCATCAAGGTTGTCCACCAGCTCGCAGTCCGTGACAAGCAGGGCCGTGTGGCGGCCGGTCGCGGCGATGGCCCACCGGTGGCCGGTGACGCGGCAGGCGTGGAGCTCTGCCCGGGCCTCCTCCGTGATCCAGACCGGGTTCTGCGCGCCGTCCCGGATCCGGCACCCGCGCAGGACCCCGAGCGCCGATGCCCCGCCGATCCACACGGTGGCCCCGAGGTGCGAGTGGAGGTCGCAGTCCTCCACGGTCACGCGCACGTCGTGGACCGCCACCGCGGACCAGGCGGTCCCGTCGTTGCCGGCCAGGGCCGGACGAACGGCAAGGCCACGCACAACGGCACCCGATGCCACGAACCCCAGGCATTCCGCACCTGCGGGCTCAAGCACCACCGAGCCCGCAGGGCCCTCGCCCTGGATGACCACGGCGCGATCCACCACCACCGGGCGCCGATACGTTCCCGGGGCCACCAGGATGGTGTCACCGTCCTCGGCCGCCGCCACGGCATCATCGATCTCTGCGAAGGATCCGCCACCACGCTGGTCCACCCGGTGCACGACCGGAGCCCGCCCCGGCTCCGGCACGGCGGGCGCCCGGTGGGGCCGGGCTGCCGGACCGAACGAGCGCTCGCGCACGGGTGGCCGCTTCGCCTCCTCCCCGTCCTCCTCCCCGTCCCCGTCCTCCTCCCCGTCCCCTCTCGGCGGAGGCGCCTCGTCCGGGTACCGGGCTGCGGCGGCGGCATGCAGCCACGCGATGCGGTCCACCACCATCTGCAGCCGCTGCCGGCCCCATGCGTGCAGCACCCCGAGGATCGCGCTGCTGACGTGCTCGTCGAGGCCCTCGAACGCAGCCGTGGGCAGGAAGCACCGGTGTCCGATCAGCCCACCCTCCCCCAGCCAGGTGCCCAGGGCCTGGGGCCGCTCCTCGCCGGCCCAGTCCGCGGATTCGGCGAGGTTGAGGGCATTGGCGATCCACTCGTTCCGCCGGGGACCGTTCGGCATGTCCATGATCAACCGGACCGAGATGCCGGCACCAGCGACCGGGTGGCTTGCCGGTGCCAGCGTCCAGAGCGCGCCGGGACCGTCGCCCGCCGCCAGCATCGAGACCAGCGCCTCGTTCTTCGCGTCATACCGGACCGGGAGCCCGAGGTCCGCGAGGGACGTGGCGATCCGGCGGAGGTCACGCAGCGAGTACGGCGGCTTCTCCTGCGCCGATGAGCGCAGCACCCCGGTGATGAGGGCGGGATCACGCCGTGCGCCGGCCTGCGGGTGGGGCGCGTCGTCCAGGCCCTGTCCCTTCGTGATCGCCGGGAGCGTCTCCCAGACCTGCGAGACCTGGTAGGCGAAGGCGCCCGAGAGCCAGTCCCCGAGCCAGCCCGCGATGTGCTCATGAACGAAGCCGCCCGTCCGGGCGCTGACCGTTCCGTCCTCCGGGTCATACACGTACGAGGCGAGGGCACCGTCAGCGTTCAGGCCGTTGACCAGGCTGTAGGTGGCAGGGTCATCCGGCAGATCCACGAGCCCTGGCAGCCGTGACCGCACGTGCCACGCGGTGCTTCCCGCGCCCTCCACCGCCGCATCGGCCCAGATCCGCTGCCGGCACCAGCCGGCCCACCAGGTGAACCCGCGCTCCTCCGGGACCACCCACGGCTCGGCAACGCCCATCGCGGCCCGCACGTGGCGGACCAGGCCCAGCCCAAGATCGTCCCGCTCCTGCGCCTGCTTGCCCATGGCTCCTCCTTGTCGCCCCGTCGGCTCCGGCAGGAGCACGTGCGCGCCCCGCGGGTGGCCGACCGCTGCTGCGCCCGGCGCCTGGATGGACGCTCATCATTCCCGAAACGCGTGCCACCTGTGTGGCACACACGCTCGCGGTGCGCGCCAACCCGCTAGGCTGGTGGCCGTTGACACGGGGCTGGAGGAGCAACGATGCGAGGATCCTGGTGCCATGCTCCGGGGAACGGTGCGCGTGACCGCGCCTGAGCCCCCGCCGGCGCCTGAGCCCCCGCCGGCGCACCCTCGCCCCGCCGGTCTCGTCTACCCCGCCCAGATCAAGGGCACGGATCGCCCTACCGCGACCGGGCTCATCGCACCACGGGTGCTGCAACGCCTGGTCACCGGCGCCGCCATCGGGGTCACGCTCCTCCTGACCGTTGGGCTCTTCACCATCGGCACGCTCCTGGACCGTGCGCCCGGACCTGCGGCCACGCTGTCCGTGGACGACCCCAGCGCCGTCCCGTCGGCGGTGGGGACGCCGACCCCAACCGTCCAGGCCGCCACCGCGTCCGCGGATCCCGTGACCCCGGCACCTCTCCCCACGCCGCCCGCGACCACCCGCAGTGCCCCGGCGGCGGGCCCACAGGCGGGCAGGCTCGCCGTGGGCGACCTCGTCCACAC
>CAIYZX010000010.1 GCA_903930745.1 uncultured Chloroflexota bacterium
CAGCGAGGTCATCAAGCTGCAGCTGTGCCCATCCGGCGTGATGTACCCCCACATCACGTCCGTCATCGGCAATGGCGTGGTGGTGAACCCTGCCACCCTCATCCGGGAGCTGGACATGCTCGCCGGGCGGGGCGTGGACACCAACAAGATCCGCGTGAGCCGCAGCTCGCACGTGATCATGCCGTACCACGTGGCCCTCGATAAGGCGAACGAGGCCCGCCTTGGCGGCGCCAAGGTTGGCACCACCGGCCGCGGCATCGGCCCCACGTACGGCGACCGCGCATGGCGCCTGGGCATCCGCATGGAGGACCTGGTCAACGAGCCGGTCCTGCGCGAGCGCGTGGAGCGGGCCCTCCCGGACAAGAATCTCCTGCTCGCGTCCATGGGCGCTGACACCTTCGAGGTGGACGCGGTCGTGGCGCACGGCCTCGCCTGGGGCGAGCGGCTGGCCGGCAACCTCGACGACTCCACGTGGCTCGTCCAGGACGCCCTCCGCCGCGGCGACCACGTCCTGCTCGAGGGCGCCCAGGGCGCGCTCCTGGACCTGGACCACGGCTCCTATCCGTTCGTGACGAGCTCCAACCCGGTGGCGGGCGGCGCGTGCACCGGCGGCGGCATCGGCCCCCTCCAGGTGGACGAGGTCATCGGCGTCATGAAGGCCTACGCCACGCGCGTTGGCTCGGGTCCCTTCCCCACGGAGCTCTTCGACGACATCGGCCGCGGCATCGCGGAGCGCGGTCACGAGTTCGGCACCGTCACGGGCCGTGCGCGCCGCGTGGGCTGGTTCGACACCGTGCCGCTCCGGTACGCCGTCGCCGTCAACTCCAACAGCGCCATCGTGCTCAACAAGCTGGACATCCTGTCCGGCATCGAGACGATCAAGCTCTGCGTGGCCTACGACATCGATGGCAAGCGCGTGGAGACGTGGCCATCGTCCGGCAGCGCGCTCGCGGGCGCCGTGCCCATCTACGAGGACTTCGAGGGGTGGGAGGAGCCCATCCACGACGTCCGCTCGCTCTCGGACCTCCCCGAGGCCGCGCGTCGCTACGTGCAGGCCCTCGAGGACCACGCGGGCGTGCCCATCGTCTTCGTGAGCGTTGGCCCGGAGCGGACCCAGACGATCGAGCGGGCCTGGCGGCCGATGCGCCACCGCCCGGCGATGCCGGCCTGAGACGCAGGCAGACCGTGACCCACGACGTGCCCACGCGGGTCCTGGTCCTGGGCGGCGGTGGCCGCGAGCATGCCCTCGCGTGGCACCTCGCCTCGGAGGCCGGCGTTGCCGATGTGATCGCGGCTCCCGGTTCGGCCGGGATCGCAGCCACGCCCGGCGTGCGCGTGCGCGCCGTGGATCCGCTCTCGCCTGACGCCGTGGTTGCGCTTGCCCGCGACGAGGCGGTGGATCTCGTGGTGGTTGGCCCGGAGGCGCCGCTGGGTGCCGGCGTGGCCGATGCGCTGGCCGTCGCCGGGATCGCGGTCTTCGGGCCGTCCCGCGCCGCGGCCCGGATGGAGACCTCCAAGGCGTTCTGTCACGAGGTGGCCGAGGCCGCCGGTGTCCGCATGGCGCGGGCGCGGGCGTTCGACGGCGGCGACGTGGCGGGCGCGCTGGCGTTCATCGCGGAGCTGGATGCCGCGGGGGCGGGCGCCGTCCTCAAGGCCGATGGCCTGGCCGCGGGCAAGGGCGTGGTGGTCACCGCGTCCCGCGCGGAGGCGGAGGCGCTGCTGCCCTCGTTCCTGGACGGACGGCCGGCGGGGGAGACCGCCCTGGTCATCGAGGAGCGCCTGGCCGGCCCGGAGGCCAGCGTCATCGCGATCTGCGACGGCGAGCGCGCGGTGGCGCTCCCTGCGGCCCGCGACCACAAGCGCCTCCTCGATGGCGACGAAGGGCCGAACACCGGCGGCATGGGCGCCTACTCGCCGCTCCCGGACCTCCCGGACGCGGACGTGGAGCGGATCCTGGACACCGTCCACCGCCCGCTGCTCGCGGAGCTGGCCCGGCGCGGCACCCCGTTCCGC
>CAIYZX010000011.1 GCA_903930745.1 uncultured Chloroflexota bacterium
CGAGAACAACATCATCCTCAAGCACGAGAAGACGAGGAAGGACAAGGAGGACGACCGCACGCGCCACATCGTGGAGCTGCGCGCCCAGACCGGCCCCGTCTTCCTGACCTACCCGGCGAACGCCGGCATCGACGCCCTGGTTGCCGCCGCGACCGAGGGACCGAGCGCCCGCCAGCCCCTTTTCAGCTTCACCGCCGCCGATGGCGTCAGCCACGCCGTCTGGCCGGCCACCGCCGAGGAGACCGCGGCCATCGTGGAGGCCTTCGGCGGCATCGGGAAGCTCTACATCGCGGACGGCCACCATCGCGCCGCCAGCGCCATGCGCTCGCGCCACGCCATCGCGCAGGCCGGGACCGGTGACGCGGCAGAGGGCAAGGCCGGCGACGGCCGCACCGAGAGCGAGTGGTTCCTCGCCGTGGCGTTCCCGCACAACCAGATGCAGATCCTCCCGTACCACCGCGTGATCAAGGACCTCAACGGCCACACCGCCGCCGGGCTCCTGGACGCGATCCGCGCGAACGGCGTGGACGTCTGCGAGGGCGGCGACACGCCGGCCGGCGTGGGCAAGGTCTCCATCTACCTCGACGGCCAGTGGCACTGCCTCTGCCTCGCGGCACCGGCCGCGGACGCCTCCCCGTCGGACCGCCTGGACGTCTCCCTGCTCCACGACCAGGTCCTCGCCCCGCTCCTGGGCATCGGCGACCCGCGCACGGACAAGCGCATCGACTTCGTGGGCGGCATCCGCGGCCCGAAGGCCCTCGAGGCGGCCGTGGACAGCGGCACCGCGGCCGTGGCCTTCGCCATGTACCCCACCCAGATCACGGACCTCATGGGCATCGCGGACGCGGGCGAGATCATGCCGCCCAAGTCCACCTGGTTCGAGCCCAAGCTCCGCGACGGGCTCCTCGTCCACCTCATCTGATCCGCGCCAGCCGGCACACCCAACCACTCACGCCGCCCCCACCACCCACGGAGACGACGCCGCAATGAAGGTCCTCATCGCCGACCAGTTCGAGAAGTCCGGCCTCGAAGGCCTCGCGGCCGCGGGCTGCGACGTGGTCTTCGATCCGAACCTCAAGGACGACACCCTGGCCGCCGCGCTCCTCGAGACCGGCGCCCAGGCGCTCATCGTCCGCTCCACCAAGGTCACCGCGCCGATGATGGAGAGCCCCCGCCTCGCGCTGATCGTGCGCGCGGGCGCCGGCTACAACACCATCGACGTGGCGGCCGCGTCCGCCCACGGCATCTACGTCTCCAACTGCCCGGGCAAGAACTCCATCGCGGTGGCGGAGCTGGCCCTGGGCCTGATCCTCGCCCTGGACCGCCGGATCCCGGACGGCGCGGCGCAGCTCGCCGCCGGCCAGTGGAACAAGAAGGAGTTCAGCAAGGCCGCCGGTCTCGCCGGCCGGACCCTGGGCCTGCTGGGCTTCGGCAACATCGCCCAGGAGGTCGCGCGTCGTGCGCAGGCCTTCGGCATGAACCTCGTCATCTGGTCCCGCCGCTTTGAGACCGCCCCGGACGCGGACCTCCGCGCCGCGGGCATCGACACCTCCGGCCGCAGCGGCACCGTGGCCATCGCCACCTCCGCCGAGGCCGTCTTCGACGCCGCGGACATCATCTCCATCCACCTCGCCCTCGCGCCTGCCACCAAGGGTCTCGTGAACGCGGACCTCCTGGGCCGGCTCAAGCCGGGCGCCATCCTCGTCAACACCGCCCGCGCGGAGGTGGTGGACCACGAGGCACTCACCGCCGCCGTGCGCGAGCGCGGCCTGCGCGCAGGCTTCGACGTCTACCCCGACGAGCCCACCGTGGCCACCGGCGAGTTTGACTTCGCCCTCGCGAAGGACGCCGGCAAGGGCGTGGTCTACGGCACGCACCACATCGGCGCGTCCACGGACCAGGCGCAGGAGGCCATCGCCGCGGAGACGGTGCGGATCGTCCGCTCGTTCAGCGAGACCGGCCGCGTCCCG
>CAIYZX010000012.1 GCA_903930745.1 uncultured Chloroflexota bacterium
GAGCACGATGGCTTCGCCGCCCGGGGCGCCTTCCTTGACGTGGCGGGTGACGCCGTTGGCTCCATCGCGGCGATCATCGCCGGCCTCGTCGTGGTCCTCACCGGCTGGCCCTACGCGGATGCGCTGGCATCGCTCGCCGTGGTGGTCCTAGTGGTTCCGCGCGCGCTGCTGCTCCTGCGTGACGCGATGGCGGTCCTGATGGAATCCGCACCCCCGGGCGTGGCCCTGCCGGACGTCCGCGAGCGGATCCTGGCGGTCCCGGGCGTGGTCGCGGTGCACGACCTGCATGCCTGGCAGATCACCGCCGGGCTGCCGATGCTCACCGCGCACGTCGTCGCCGCCGATGGCGAGGACACCTGCCGGGTCCTGGGCCTCGTGGACGCCGCCATCGCAGCGGACTTCGACCTCGAGCACAGCACCATCCAGGTGGAGCACCCGTGCCGACCGCTGGAGGCGGACGCGCACGACTGACCCCGCGCGGGGGCGCGCTCAGCCGGTAGCCTGACCACCACATGCTCAGCCCGCGGATCTCCGTCCTGCTTGTCGTCCTCGCCGGGGTGCTCTTCGGCACGGCCGGGACCGCCCAGGCGCTGGGTCCTGACGCCACCACGCCCGTCGGGGTTGGCATCCTGCGCATCCAGGTGGGTGGGCTTGCGATGCTCGTCATCGCCCCGTTCCTGGGTCTGTCGCTGCGCCGGCTCCCGTCGCTCTGGCGCCGGCCCGCCATCGTGGTGGCCGCCATCTGCGCGGCCTCCTACCAGCCGGTCTTCTTCGCGGGCGTCAGCCAGGTGGGCGTGGCGATGGGCACGCTGGTGGCCGTTGGCTCCGAGCCCGCGTTCGCCGGGCTGCTGGGCTGGATCTTCCTGCGCCATCGCCCCACGCTGGGCTGGTTCCTGGCCACCTCCGTCTGCGTTGCGGGCCTCGTCCTCCGGTCCCTGCCCGGCCTCTCCGGCGAGCTTGGGCCGGATGCGTGGCTGGGACTCCTGATGGCGCTCACGGCCGGGTTCGCGAGCGCCGGGTACAACACGGCCGCGAAGAGGGAGCTGGATCGCGGGACCTCCGTCGTGGAGCTCTCCACCGGCGCGTTCGCGCTGGGCGGCCTGGGGCTGATCCCGCTGCTCGTGCGCGAGCCGCTTGGCTGGGTGGCGGCACCGGCCGGGATTGGCCTCGTGCTGTACCTGGGCATCGCCACGATGGCCCTGGCGAACGCGCTGCTGACCCGCGGTCTGCACGGCCTCAAGCCCGGCCCGGTGGCCACGCTCATGCTCATGGATCCCGTGGTGGCGACGATCCTGGGCGTGGTCGTGCTGGGCGAGACGCTGGACGGGCAGGCGGCCCTGGGCGTGCTCCTCGTGTGCGCGGGTCTTCTCGCGCAGGGGTTGCTGGCCGCGCGCGAGACGCCGGACGACGAGGAGCCGGTGCCGATCCTCTGACGAGCCCGTCCGAGGTCGCGCGGACTGTGCCATGCAGGTGGCACGGAGGTGCGGGATGGTGCCTGCAGGCCCGCTGGCGCCCAAGGGGGGACTGGCGGGCCGGACCCCGCTCCACGTGGCACTGGCCCCGCGCACCGGGGACGCTGCACTTGGGGGTGAACATGCGGGTCGTGACGTGGAACCTCAACCACTGGCGCCAGTCCGTGCTGCCGGTGGACACGCGGGCGGACGCCTGGGCGGCCCTGCGGGACGAGCTGCACGCGGACATCGCGTTGCTCCAGGAGGCGGTTCCGCCAACGGGTGAGGACGCCGCGCGTCACGTCTACGGCGAGCTGGCCGGCCATCGCGCGTGGGGCTCCACCGTGTCCGTGCTGCGCGAGGACCTGGGGATTGCGCCGGTCCGTGCCGTGCGCATGCCGTGGTCCCGGCGGCACCACCTCCTCGGCCAGGTGCACCCGGGTGCGGTGGCCATCGCCCAGGTGGAGATCCCCGGCGTGGAGCCCATCGTGTTCGTCAGCGTGTACGGCGTGATGGACGGCTCCGCCGTGGGCACGATGCTGCGGTTCGCCGCGGACCTTCTGCCGCTCTTCGACTCACCCCTGGGCGCCCGGGTGATCCTGGCAGGGGACTTCAACGTGAGCCGTTCCACCAGCGGTGGCCGATCCCGGGCACGCGCGGAGGCGGTGCTGGACGTCATCCGATCGCTCGGCCTCGTGGAGGCGAAGGACGCGGCGCCGGGCGAGCGGCCCAGGACGCCGGCGGGGACGTGCGGCTGCAAGGCAACGGAGGACTGCGACCACGTGCTGACGTGGAAGGCCGCGGAGCTGGACCACGTCTTCCTGAGCCCGGGCCTCGCGGACCAGGTGGTGGCCATCTCCGCTCGCCCGGACCTCGTGGAGGCCGGGCTCTCGGACCACGTGCCCCTGGTCCTTGACCTGGAGCTCACGCCGGAGCGGACGGCGCACACCTGGGACGAGGAGGCGTTTGCGGTGGAGATCGGCCGCCGTCACGGCGCTGCGGCGCGGCGCGTCGTCGAGCGCCTGGTGGCCTGGGCGGACGACCGGGAGCGGCGGATGGGGGAGGCCGAGGGGGTGCGGACGAAGGCGCTCACGCGGTTCCCGATGAACGGTGAGACCACGGAGCCGGAGCTCTGGTTCCCGCTGGACTTCAACCTCGCGCCGTCCAGCAGCCAGCCCACGTTCTCCATCCGGGCGAAGGGTGACGTGATCCTGCAGTTCGGCCGCATGGGCAACCCGCCGTTCGACACGCCGGACGGGCGCCGTCCGCTTCGGCGGGCGCTCAACGCCATCCCGGGCGTGGACATCCCGCGCTGGAAGCTGAACGGCTGGCCGTCGTTTCCCCTGGCCGCCCTGGAGGACCGCGAGGCGCTCGCCGCGTTCGTAGCGGTCCTGGACACCATCGTGACGGAGAGCCGGCCGCGGCCGGTGGTGATGGCCGAGGTGGCCGAGGCAGCCGGGGCGGCCACATCCGCCTGACGTGGCGATGGACGGAGGTTCCGTGCGACCATCCGCCCGGAGGCCCCCGCTTGGAGTGGGCCCCGGCTTGGCGAGGGGATGGCGCGTGGACCTGGACCCGGAGGTGGATCCAGACATGGAGCCGGCGGTTGTCGCCCGCACCACCCGCTGGTCCCGCGTCCGCCCGGTGATGGTCGCGCTGCTCAGCCTGCTCCTGCCCGGCCTTGGCCACTTCGCCGCGGGCGCGCGCCGGCCGGGCCTGCTCTACCTCGTGCCCACGCTGGTTGCGCTCGCCGCCGCCGCGGCATGGGTCGCAACGGCCGGGATCTACGGCGTGGCGGCGGCGTTCCTCGCGCCCGTCGCGCTCACGCTGGCCTTCGCGGCCAACATGCTGATCGCCGGCTGGCGCCTGTCCGCCACCGTGGAGGCGGTGGGCCGCACGCGCCCGGGGCGCGTCTCCACCGCGCTCGTCGTGGTGCTGGCCCTCGCCCTCGTGGGCGTCCCGCACATCTTCGTTGGCAACACCATTCTTGCCGCGGCGGACTTCCTCTCCGGCACCTTCGCGGACGTCCAGCCCACCACGCCGCCAACGCCGGGTCCCTCCCAGCCGCCGGTGACCCCGTCGCCATCGCCCATCGCCATCGCGTCGGGCACGCCGGACCCATCGGCCGCGGCCACGCCGTCGCCCACGCCCACCCTGGAGGTGGCGCCGTATCCCACGGACGGCGGCAACGGCACGCTCCCCGCGTTCGACGCGGAGGTGCCCTGGCAGCGCGCCGGCGCGGAGCCCTGGGGCGACGACGGGCGGTTTGACCTCCTGCTGATCGGCTCCGATGCGGGTGACGGCCGCTGGAGCCGCCGCAACGACGTGATGCTCCTCGTTGAGGTGGACGTCGCGTCCGGCGAGGTGGCCATGATCGGCCTGCCCCGGAACCTCCAGAACGCGCCGTACCCGGAAGGGCCGGCGCGTGACGCCACCGCGTGCGGCTGCCAGACGGGCCTCCTCAACGAGATGTACGTGGAGGGCACCGTGCGCCACCCGGGCCGCTGGCCGGGGACTGGCGCGGTGAAGGGGATCGGCGCCGTCCGCTCCGTGGTGAGCGAGATCACCGGCCGCCCCATCGACGCCGTCCTGATCGTGGACCTCATCGGCGTCGTGCGGGTGGTGGACGCCATCGGCGGCATCGACATCAACGTCCCGGATTCCGTCACGGACACGCACTACCCGGACCCGGTGAAGGGCAGCATCTACCTGCACATCGACGCGGGACCGCAGCACTTCGACGGCCGCATGGCGCTGGCCTACGCGCGGAGCCGCCACCAGGACTCGGACTACGGCCGCATGAAGCGCCAGCAGATCCTGCTCGAGGCGATCCGGGCACAGCTGGGCCCGCAGAGCATCCTCTCAGCGCCCGCGCTCTTCGGGGCGGCCAAGGGCGCGGCCTGGACGGACCTGCCGCGCGAGAGCCTGCCGGCGCTCGTGGAGCTGCTCGGGAAGACGGCCGGCAAGGAGGTTCGCCACCTGAGGATCGTGCCGCCCACGTACCCGGCGTGGATGACGGCGGCCTGGATCACGCAGATCCGCAAGGACGTGGCGGCACTCCTCCCCGGCAGCCCGGAGCCCGCGGTGTCCAAGTACCCCAAGCCGGTGCCGCTGCCCACGCCCAGGCCCACCCCGAAGCCCACGCCAACACCCGCTCCAACCCCTACGCCCAGCGCGGAGCCAACGGTGGAGCCAACGCCCACGCCAACGGCGGAGCCAACACCCGCCCCCACGCCCACCCCGTAGGCCGCCACCGGTCGGGAATCGGAGCGGCCGGGAATCGGAGCGGCAGGGAATCGGAACGGCCGGGCAATCGGAACGGCCGCCGCCCGGAGGCGACGGCCGTCCCCTGTGCGTGAGGCGCCCTGCGGCGCCGCGGGGTCAGGCCCCCACGAGACCCGTGGGCGAGGACCAGCTGTGCAGCGTGGCCATGTAGTTCGCCCGCTCGAAGGCCGTGGGATCCGCCACGGTCGCCGCGGAGGCGGCGCCGCACATCTGGCTCACAGACTCGTACTCGTGCTCGGCCATCCAGGCGGCGAGCTCGTCGCGGATGACGCGGACCTGGCCCGGGCCGTGCCGCAGGACCGTGGACGCGACCATCGCCACGTCCGCGCCAACGAGGATCGCCTTCGCGGCGTCGATGCCGCTGTGGATGCCGGACGTCGCCGCCAGGCCCACCGAGGAGCCGAGCTGCGGGCGCAGGATCGCGGTCCAGCGGAGCGGCATGCGCAGCTCCGACGGGTGCGACAGGGCCACCTTCGTGACCACGTCGAACGTCTCGAGGTCCAGGTCCGGCTGGTAGAAGCGGTTGAACAGGACAAGGCCGTTGGCGCCGGCCGCCACCGCGGACCGGGCGAACCCGGCGAGGGCGGAGTAGTACGGCGCCAGCTTCACTGCGAGCGGGATCGTGACCGCCGCGCGGACGGCCGCGATGAGCTCGAGGTCCATCTCCTCGCGGTCGGACGACGTGACGTCCGGGTTCGCGACCACGTGGTACAGGTTCAGCTCCAGCGCGTCCGCGCCGCTCTCCTGCATCAGGCGGGCGTAGCGGACCCAGCCGCCGGTGCTCGCCGCGTTCAGGCTGGCGATGACCGGCACCTTCACCATGGACTTCGTCTTCTCGAGACGCGCCAGGTATCGCTCGCCGATCCCCTTGAACGTGTCCAGGTTGGGGAAGTAGCCCAGCGCCTCCGCGAACTGCTCCGTCCCCGCGTCCAGCGACCGCGCCAGCTCGATCTCCTCGTTGAGGATCTCCTCCTCGAAGAGGCTGGGCAGGACGATCGCCCCCGCGCCGGCATCCGCGAGCAGCTTGCAGCTGGCCGGGTCGCCGGTCATGGGCGTTGACGAGGCGACGATCGGGGACGCGAGCTCCAGGCCCAGGTAGCGGGTCCGAAGATCCGGGGTCACGCCTCGTCTCCCTTCTGCGTGCCGGCGGCCACGGGGGCCTCGGCGTCATCGTGCGGCGCGAGGTGCGGCACGCTGCGGTGCACGCCCGACAGCTGCTCGTAGTAGCGCCACTTCTCGTCGGCGTCGGCCTGCAGCAGCTCGGCGAGCTCCGCGGCCTTCTCCGGGTTGGTCCGCTCCAGGATCGCGAACCGGGTCTCGCCGGCCACGAACTCCTTGATCGGGATGCTGGGCTTCGCGGAGTCCAGCTTGAACGGCTGCCCATCGTCCGTCTCGGACGGCTGGAAGCGGTAGAGCGGCCAGTAGCCGGACTTCACCGCGTCCTTCTGGTGGCCCATGGAGCGGCTCATGTCGATGCCGTGCGCGATGCAGGTGGCGTAGGCGATGACGAGGGACGGACCCTCCCACGCCTCGGCCTCCAGCAGGGCCTTGATCGTCTGGGCGTCGTTGGCGCCGAGCGCGATCTGGGCGACGAACACGTTGCCGTAGGCCCGGGCGATGGCGCCCAGGTCCTTCTTGCCCGTGGGCTTGCCCGCCGCCGCGAACTTGGCGACCGCGCCACGCGGGGTGGACTTGGACGCCTGGCCGCCGGTGTTGGAGTAGACCTCCGTGTCCAGGACCAGGATGTTCACGTTCTTGCCGGACGAGAGGACCTGGTCAAGACCGCCGAAGCCGATGTCGTAGGCCCAGCCGTCGCCGCCGATGATCCAGACGCCCTGCTTCACGAGGTTCGTGGAGAGGGTCACGAGGTGGCGCGCGTCCGCGGCGAGGTCACCCGTGACCGCATCCAGCTTCTCGCGGAGAACCGCGATGCGCTCACGCTGCGCCGCGATCTCCGGCTCCGTGTCCTGCGGGGCATCCAGGATCTCGTCCACGAGCGCCTGTCCAACCGCCGGGGCCATCTTCGCGAGCAGGTCCCGGGCGTACCCGGTCTGCGCATCGAGGCCGAGGCGCATGCCCAGGCCGAACTCCGCGTTGTCCTCGAACAGGGAGTTGGCCCACGCGGGACCGCGACCCTGCCCGTTGACGGTCCACGGGGTGGTGGGGAGGTTGGCGCCGTAGATGGACGAGCAGCCCGTTGCGTTGGCCACGATCATCCGGTCGCCGAACAGCTGGGTCACGAGGCGCAGGTACGGCGTCTCGCCGCAGCCGGCGCACGCGCCCGAGAACTCGAACAGCGGCAGGAGGCTGGCCGCACCCTTCACGGTGTCGTGCGGGATGGCCTGGCGGTCCAGCTGCGGGATGGTCTCGAAGGCGTCCCAGCGGGCCCGCTCCTCGTCCCGATGCTCGAGGTACGGGGCCATGTTGATGGCCTTGTACCCCACGTCCGTCTTGCTCTTGGCCGGGCAGACGTCCACGCAGACGCCGCAGCCGGTGCAGTCGTCCGGCGAGACGGCGATGGTGATCCGGTGCCCGGGCAGGTCGCGGCTCTTGAACTCCTTGGACAGGAAGCCCGCGAGCTGCGGCACCGCGGCCTCCGGGTAGACCTTCATGCGGATGGACGCGTGCGGGCACACCATGGCGCACTTGCCGCAGTCGATGCAGACACTCTCGTCCCAGACCGGGATGGTCTGCGCGATGGCGCGCTTCTCGTACTTGGTGGTGCCCGTGGGGAAGGTGCCGTCCACGGGCAGCGCGCTGACCGGGAGCAGGTCGCCCTCGCCCGCCATGAGGCGCGCGGTGACCGTCTTGATGAAGTCCGGCACGCCGTCCGGCACCAGCGCTCGGAGCGGCAGCGCCTCGCCCACGGGGCGGAGCTCCACCTTGCCCAGGCGCTCGATGGACTTGTCGATGGCCGCGTAGTTGCGCTGGACCACCGCGTCGCCGCGCTTGCCGTAGGACTTCTTCACGAAGTGCTTGATCCGCGCGATCGCGTCCTCCGCCGGCAGAACGCCGGAGAGGTGGAAGAAGCACGGCTGCATGATCGTGTTGATGCGGTTGCCCATGCCGGTTTCGGCGGCAACGGTCATCGCGTCGATCACCCAGAGGTTGATCTGCTTCTCGACCAGCTGCTGCTGTACGCGGAGCGGGAGGTGGTCCCAGACCTCGTCCGGGCCGTACGGGCTGTTGAGCAGCACCGTGGCGCCGTGCTTGGCCTTGTCCAGGACCTTGACGGTCTCGATGAGGCCGAACTGGTGGCAGGCGATGAAGTCCGCGTCGTCGATCAGGTACGTGGACCGGATCTGCTCCGGGCCGAAGCGCAGGTGGCTGACGGTGACGGAGCCGGACTTCTTGCTGTCGTAGACGAAGTAGCCCTGGGCGAAGAGGTCCGTGCCCTCGCCGATGATCTTGACCGAGCTCTTGTTGGCCCCAACGGTGCCGTCCGAGCCCAGGCC
The DNA here is from genome assembly GCA_903930745.1 of uncultured Chloroflexota bacterium. Lineage (GTDB taxonomy): Bacteria > Chloroflexota > Limnocylindria > Limnocylindrales > CSP1-4 > CAIXZV01. The sequence continues at coordinate 8,192 of CAIYZX010000012.1, forward strand.
GAAGAACATCGCCTGCACCTCGCCCTTCGGGCGCGGGTGGCTGAAGGTGCTGCTGATCGGCAGGGAGAGGTGCGTCACGTCGTCATAGATGCCGACGGTGAAGTGGCGCTTGGGCTTCGCGGCGGTCAGCTCGTCGTAGACGGGCTTGACCATGGCCGGCGTGAACTCCTTGGACGAGAGGCCGTAGCGGCCGCCCGTCACGCGGGGCATCCGGGCGAACGGCGCGTTGTCGCCGTCCATCGCCTCGGTCAGGGCCGTGACCACAGCCTGGTAGAGCGGCTCGCCAACGGCGCCCGGCTCCTTGGTCCGGTCAAGGACCGCGATGGACTTCACGGTCTTGGGCAGGGCCGCGATGAGCTGCGCGGCGGGGAACGGCTGGAAGAGCCGGACCACCAGGACGCCAACCTTCTCGCCGGCGGCCGTCATGGCCTCAACGGTCTCCTCGACCGCACCCGTGCCGGAGCCCATGACCACGATGACGCGGTCCGCGTCCGGCGCGCCCTTGTACTCCACGAGCGAGTAGCGGCGCCCGGTGGCGGCGGCCAGCTCGTCGAAGACCTCCTGCACGATGCCCGGCACGGCGTCGTGGTAGGGGTTGCAGGCCTCGCGGGCCTGGAAGAAGACGTCCGGGTTCTGGGCGGTGCCGCGGACGACCGGGGTCTCGGACGTCATGCCGCGGCGGCGGAACGCCAGCAGGTCGTCCTCGCGGATGAGGCCGTGCAGCGTCTCCGGCGGCAGCATGGAGATCTTGTTGACCTCGTGGCTGGTGCGGAAGCCGTCGAAGAAGTGGAGGAACGGCACGCGCGTCCGCAGCGTGGCGGCGTGGGCCACGGCGGCGAAGTCGTGCGCCTCCTGGACCGAGTTGGCGGCGAGCATCGCCCAGCCGGTGGCCCGGGCGTGCATCACGTCGCTGTGGTCGCCGTAGATGGAGAGCGCGTGGGTCGCGAGCGTGCGCGCCGCCACGTGGATGACCGCCGGCGTGAGCTCGCCCGCGATCTTGAACATGTTGGGGATCATGAGCAGGAGGCCCTGCGACGCGGTGAACGTCGTGGTGAGGGCGCCCTTCTGCAGCGAGCCGTGGACGGCGCCTGCGGCACCCGCCTCGGACTGCATCTCCACGACGGTGGGCACCGTGCCGAACAGGTTCCGCTTGCCGGCGGCCGCCCAGTCGTCGCAGTACTCGGCCATCGGCGAGGCCGGGGTGATGGGGTAGATGGAGATGACTTCGCTGAACGCGTATGCGACGCGTGCAGCCGCCTCGTTGCCGTCGAGGCACTCCCAGAGCTGATCCATCGGTCGCTGCTTCCTTTCGGGCGGCGCTTGCGGCCACCCGTGCTTGGTGGCGGTTGTGCGGGACGCGGACAGGCGCGCGGGGCGCGGCTGCACCCGGACATTGTCACCGTTGATGGCGGGGAGCGGTCGGTCCTATGGGACCGTCCGCATGGCCCGGAACGCCCCCTCTAGGGGCCGAATGGCGGGGTCCGCGCGGGACCAGCGCGTTCGCGGCCCCGGGCGAGACCCGCCGGGGGCGCATCCGTGGTCCAATGGCGGCGCGGCCGGCCGGTCGCTCGCAGCAGAGGTGAGGATCGTGATCGTGTGCCTGCCGGTGACCCCGGACGGTCAAGTGGGCGGGGGCTGGGGCCGGGCCGCGCGGGTCGCGGTGGCCACCCTGGAGCTCGGCGCGATCACGGCGTGGCAGGAGATCGACGTGGCATGGGATGCGCTCCACGACGTGGGCACGGAGGGCGGCCACCACGCGCGGATCGCGAAGTTCCTGCAGGAGCACGGCGTGCAGGTCGTGGTGGCGGGGCACATGGGCCCGCCCATGCAGCAGATGCTCATGAAGATGCGCATCGTGGCGCGCCTCGGTGTCGAGGGTGACGCGCGCGACGCGGTGCTGGCGCAGGCGGGGCTCGGCGGCGCCGGCTGAGGCCTGTCACCGAAGCGCCGTGCGGCGCGGAGACCGTCAGTCGTCCAGGAGCCCGTGCCGCATGGCATAGCGGACCAGCTCCGCGTTCCGCTTCAGGCTCAGCTTCTGCATCACCCTGGCCCGGTACGAGCTCACGGTCTTGGGCGACACGTTGAGCCTGACGGCGATGTCCGCCAGGGTGGCGCCCCGGGCGAGCTGGTCGAAGACC
>CAIYZX010000013.1 GCA_903930745.1 uncultured Chloroflexota bacterium
GAGCGTGTGGAGCACGATCAGCTCCGAGCCCTGCGCCGCCAGCTCGCGCACCACGCGGTCCGCGGAGGGGTCCAGCAGGTCCGAGATCAGCACCACCACGCCGCGCCCGGAGAGCATGGCGCCGGCGTGCCGCGCGGCGAGCAGGAGGTCCGTGGGGCCGTCCGCGGGCGCGATGCCGGACAGGTTGGCGAGGAGCCGGAAGACGCGCCCGGAGCCCCGCAGGCCGCTGTGGCGGCGGGCCTGTCGGCCGGACAGCGCGATGGTCACCACGCGGTCCTCGCCGGCAAGGGCGATGTAGCCCAGGGCCGCCGCCGCGCGCTTCGCGAAGAGCAGCTTCTGGGGCTTCCCGTACGCCATGGACGGGCTGGCATCCACGAGGAAGGTGACGGTGACGTCCTCCTCCTCCACGAACAGCTTGACGAAGAGCTTCTCGAGGCGGGCGAAGACGTTCCAGTCCAGCTGGCGCAGGTCATCGCCCAGCGTGTAGTCACGGAAGTCCGCGAACTCCACGGACTGGCCGCGCTTGACGCTCCGCCGGCCACCCTTGAGGCCGCCGCGGACGGGCTGCTTCATCAGGACGCCCAGGCGCTCCAGCTGGCGCAGGAAGGCCTCGTCGAAGACCGTGGGATCCAGCTCGTTGGGCAGGAACGCCTTGACGCCACCGCCCTTCGCGATCTCGTCCATGCCCGGGCGTGCTTCATCGACGGCCGGGACGCGGTCCGGGACGGGCGCCTGCTCGGGCGGGGTGGGGGAGATCGCCATGGGGGCGTCCGCTCGCTGCCGTCTACTCGACGGAGGGCGGCGCGACCTCGTCCAGGATGGAGCGGACCACGGCCTCGGAGCTGATCCCCTCCGCCTCACCCTCAAAGTTGAGGATGACGCGGTGGCGCAGGGCCGGGAGGGCCGCCGCACGGATGTCGTCCGTGGAGACGTTGAAGCGGCCGTCGAGGAGCGCCAGGATCTTGCCGGCGGCAACGAGCGCCTGGGCGCCGCGGGGCGAGCCGCCGTAGCGCACGTACGAGCGGACCAGCGATGGCGCACGGCGGTTGTCCGGGTGCGTCGCCGCCAGGATGCTCACCGCGTAGGCCGTGATGTGCGGCGCGATGGGCACGGCGCGGGCCAGCTGCTGCATCTCGCGGATCTCGGCGGCCGTGGTGACGGACGAGGCACGCGGGGCCTCGGCGCCCGTGGTCCGGTCGATGATGGAGACCAGGTCTTCCTCCGTGGGGAACGGGACCATGACCTTGAGCAGGAAGCGGTCCAGCTGCGCCTCGGGGAGGGGGTAGGTGCCCTCCATCTCGAGCGGGTTCTGCGTGGCGAGCACGAAGAACGGTGGCTCCAGCGGGTAGCGGGTGCGTGCCACGGTGACCTGGTGCTCCTGCATGGCCTCAAGCAGGGAGCTCTGGGTCTTGGGCGTGGCGCGGTTGATCTCGTCCGCGAGGACAAGGTTCGCGAAGATGGGGCCCGGCTGGAAGCGGAAGACGCGCGCGCCGCCCTCCTCCACCAGGATGTTGGTGCCCGTGATGTCCGCCGGCATCAGGTCCGGCGTGAACTGGACACGGTTGAAGGTGCAGTCGATCACGTCCGCGATGGTCCGGACGAGCATCGTCTTGCCCAGGCCCGGGACGCCCTCCAGCAGCACGTGGCTGTTGGCGAGGAGGCCCACGAGGGTGTGCCGGACCAGCTCGCGCTGGCCCACGATGACCTTGCCAACCTCCGCCTCGATGGCGGCGGCGCGCTGGGCGAAGGCCTCGGGGGCGAGCCGGTGCGGGGTGCCGGCCGCGGCCTGTGCAGCCTGGGTGGGTGCGTCCATGGATCCTCCGGGAGCGAGCGGCGGCGCGGGGCCGCCGGTGCGTTACCTGGTCGGGTTGAGCGAGCTGAAGTAGTCGCGCACGTAGTCCTTCACCGAGATCGGCACGTAGGACCGGTCCAGGGTGGTGAGCGCGTACTGGTAGAAATCGCCGTAGACGGACTGGTAGGGGACGTAGGAGCCGTTGTTGCTTCCCTGGCCCTGGGTGTTGCCCTGCTGGGTCTGGCCGTCGCCGCCGGTGCCGGCGATGTACGACGGGTCACCGGGCTTGCCGAGGCGGTCGAAGGGGGCGAACACCTGGCCGATGTCACCACCGAGGGTGCTGGGCCGGTTGGGGTTCACCGGGCCGCCGGGCGTGCCGTTGGACATGCCCGTCCCGAGGTGACTGGCGTTCGAGCCGCCGCCACCAAGCGAGCCGCCCTGGCCCTGCCCCTGGCCCTGCCCCTGGCCCTGCCCCTGGCCCTGCCCCTGGCCCTGCCCCTGGCCCTGCCCCTGGCCTTGCCCTTGCCCTTGCCCCTGGCCCTGACCCTGGCCCTGGCCCTGACCTTGCCCCTGGCCCTGGCCCTGGCCCTGGCCCTGGCCCTGGCCCTGACCGTTGCCGGAGGCGGACGGGTTCGGGCTTCCCTGACCCTGGCCCTGACCCTGGCCGTCGCCGGACGCGGACGGGTTGGGGCTGCCGTTGGCGCCCTGCCCCTGCTGGCCCTGCCCCTGCTGGCCCTGCCCCTGCTGCCCGGTCTGGCCCTGCTGGCCTGCCTGGCCCTGCTGGCCGGCGTTCGCCAGCTCACGGCGGGCGTCCTGCAGCCCGGAGGCCGCAGTGGCAAGGTCGCGGTTCGTGTCCACGCGTTGCGACGCGGCGTCCAACGCCTCGCCGAGGCGGTCCAGGGCGGCCTTCGCGCCCTCGGTGTCACCCTGGGCCAGGCTCTGGACCGCGTCCTGGAGCGCCTGCCCTGCGGCGCCGTCCGCCTGGCTCGCCTGGCCCTGGAGGGCGGCAAGCTCCTTGGCGAGCTGCTCGCGCTCGGCCTGCGTCATCTGGTCCAGCTTGTCGCCGGTCTTGGAGAGGTCCTCCTTGGTCACCTTCGGGTCGCCGCCCGGGTTCGCCTTCGGATCACCGGTGGCGGCCCGGGAGAGCGAGCGCGAGAGCGAGGCCAGCGAGGCCGCCTTCTGCTCGTTGGCGGGATCCAGCTGGGCCCGGACCTGCTCCTCAACGGCGCCAAGCTGCGCGAGGTTCATGTCCAGCTCGCCCGGGTTGGCCCGCAGCTTCTCGGCGAGCTTGCGCAGCTCCTCGGACAGCTGCGTCCGGGGATCCTGCGCGGAGCCGCCCTTGGCCTCAAGGTCCTTTGCGATCTTGTCGATCTTCTCGGCCTGGCGCTCCGCCTCCGCACGCACCTGCTGGTTCCGCGCGATGACGAGGTCCATGGGGTTGGGGAGGAGGATCGCGGGCACCACGAGCGCCGTGGCCACCAGGGCCACCAGCGCGGGCCGGCGGGCGAGCCGGGGACCGAAGAGTCCCGGGTCCACGGAGCGGAGGCGGGCTGCGGCGTCGCGCCGCTGCCGGCGGATGAAGCGGGCCTCGGCCTCGGCAACGTCAAAGCTCGTGTCAACCGCGATCAGCCCGTCGTCGGCCGCATCGGCGGGGCCTGCGGCGGACGGATGCGCATCGGCGAAGGCCAGCGCCGACGCGACGGTGTCGCCCACGCCACCCTCGGCGTCAACCGCCAGCGCCGTCTCGCCCAGCGTGGGGCGCGAGCGGATGACCAGCGCAAGGAGCACCAGCAGGCCCAGCACGGCGATCGCCGCCGCCACGAGGGGCGCGCCCTCAAGGGGCAGCAGGCGCTGGGCGATGGCCAGCAGCAGCTCCGCGACCGCCACGACGGCGGCCATGTTCCACGCCCGGCGCACGGCACGCCGCATCCAGAGGCGACGGCGGTGCGCGGCGAGGTCCGCGCGGATCTCAACGAGCGCCGGGTCCAGGGTCACGCCGAGGCGCGCCGGGTCCACGGGCACGAAGGGGGCCGCCTCACCGGACCCGGACGACGGGCGGCGGCGGGACGGGATCAGGGAGCGCAGACGGGCCTGCCTGGTCATGAGGGCTCTCCTCCGCTGGGTACCGGTTCGGATTCGGGCGTCGTCTGCTTCCGGCGCGGGCGTGGCAGGCGGGGGTGCCAGCGCCGGGTGGGCGAGACGAGCTGTGCTGACAGGATGATCGCGATGAGGGACGTGAGGGTCATGAAGGCCAGGCTGCGTGGCCAGTAGCTGTCGCGCGTCAGGCCCTGGACCTGGCCGTTCCCGTTGTCCAGGAACGCGTTCTGCTTGTTCATGACGGCAGCCACGATCTGGCAGGACGCGGAGAACTGGTTGCTCTCCGTGCCGCAGATCACGTCCACCTGGGAGACGAACGGGTCCAGCCACATCATGGCCTCGGGCGGGCGCTCGAAGAGCTGCTGCACCACGTCGCCCTTGGAGGTGCCGTCCGGGAGTGCGCCGGAGCTGCCGGTCATCGCCGTCCAGAAGATGAACAGGAAGGCGGTGCCACCGGTGAGGACGATGGTGAGCACCAGGTTGATGACGGTGGCGGCCTGCGTGCGCTTCACGAGGGCGGACACGAACAGGCCGATGGAGCCGAAGCAGACGGCCGTCCCCAGCAGGACCACATAGGCGCGCAGGACGTCGTCAGGGGCCGCGCCGCCGAAGGCGAACACGATGGCCACCACCGGGATGGACGCCGCAAGCAGCAGCACGATCCACGCGAGCGCGGAGACCAGCTTGCCCAGCACGATCGCCAGGGACGAGATGGGCGTGGTGGCCAGCAGGTCCAGCGTCTGCTTCTCGCGCTCCAGGCTGATCGCGCCGGCGGTGGAGGCCGGGGCGAGGATCAGGGTCACGATGGTCAGCAGGATGACGATGCCGGTGAAGAGTCCGCGGCCGATGTCGGAGGCCGCGGTGAGCGAACCGCCAAAGCCGTTGACGTAGGTCTGCTCCGTGAGCGACTCCACCATCCAGGCGAAGCCCGCCACGATCATCAGGTAGATCGTGAGGATCACGAACGCGCGCTTCCCGCGCATGCGCCCGCGCAGCTCCTTGACGCTCACGGCGAGCATGCCCGTGCCGACGTCGCGGAGGGCTCCGAACCTTCGATGGCTCCCCGTTGTGCCGGCGGTGCCGCCGGGCATGGGTGCGATGTGCTCGGTCATGCGGGCACCCCTCCGGTGACCTGGGCGGGCTGGTCCGCGGAGGTGACCTGGAGGAACAGCTCCTCGAGGTCCGACGCGGCGCGGGCGAAGGACACGATCCGGAGGCCGTGGCGGACCGCGTCCGACAGCAGCCGGGCCGAGTCCTCCTCGTCGCCGCGGAAGCCAATCTCGATCATCCCGTCCGCCAGCACGTCCGCCGCGGCGACATCCTGCTGGAACGAGAACCACGTGCGGGCCGCCTCGTGGGCATCGGCGTCGCCGAGGACACGCACACGCAGGACCGCGCCAACACGGAGCCGCTTCTCAATCTCCGAGACGCGTCCATGGGCGAGCACCTGGCCGCGGTCGATGATGGCGACCGAGGTGCACAGCTCCTCCAGCTCCGGGAGGATGTGCGAGGAGACGAGGATGGTCTTGCCCATGGAGCGCAGCTCGCGGAGCAGCTCTCGCAGCTCAACGCGTGCC
>CAIYZX010000014.1 GCA_903930745.1 uncultured Chloroflexota bacterium
ATGGCCACGTGGCGGATCCCCGGCACCATCTGGCTCAGCGTCTACGTGGTGGCCATCCTCACGATGCTGTTCGTGGGGTTCCACGGCGGGCTCACGGGGTCACGCAACCAGGTTGAGGCCGTGCTCCTGGCGCTGACGTTCGCCGCGGTGATGAACCTGATCATCGACCTGGACCGGCCGTACGCCGGCCTGCTGCAGGTCAACCAGGAGGCCCTGCTGCAGCTGGTGGCGTCCTTCCCGAAGTAGTGGTGCCGGGCAGAGGTGCCGGCCCCGGCGTCGAGGACGAGCCGTCAGCCGCCCATCCGCGCGAGCTCTGTCGCCGGATCCAGGGTGGAGAGGCCGGCCAGCGCAGTCCCGAGCGGGACCGGGGGCGCGGCGTTCGCCATCGTGCCGATCAGCTGGGCGGCGATGCCCTTGGTGGCTTCCAGGACCTTGGACTCCAGGGCCACGGCGACCTCCGCGCCGGCGGCGCCGGCCGTGGGCGGCATGGCGGTGCCGGACCAGGCGTAGAGCGAGGGCATGGAGAGGGATGCGCCGGAGATATCCATCACAAGGGGTATCGGCGACCTGCGGCACGGCTGAAGCGGGCCCCGGCGGGCCACGCAGGCGACAGGTGGCCCATGCGTGGTGCGTTGCAGGCGATTCGGCCTGTTGGAACCACGCCTGAACTGCCGCAAACCCTATGAGGAATCGCTGCAAGGCGCTACCATGCGCACGCGTGGGAGGCCAAAGGTCCCAGAATGGCTGATCCGTCCGTCCATGCCATTGGATACACGGATCCATAGACTCCCACCTCTTCGCGCCCCGGCGTGCGTTCGCCGCGGCTTCTGTGGGACGGTTTAGCGATTCTCTCGGAGGAGGACACGCGCTCGTGAGGCGCCATCTAGCGATCGTGGGGGTGCTCTGGCTCATCCTCACGGCGGTCGGGCTTGTCCTGGCCAACGTCGAGTTCGAGCCCGCCGTTCGGTCGGACAAGGGCGCCATGATCGATGAGACCTTCAAGATCTTGTTGATCATGTCCGTGCCGGTCTTCACGTTCGTGATCGCAGCGCTGGGCTACAGCGTGGTGGTGTTCCGCCACAAGGGCGAGCCCACCGAGGACGGCGCCCCCATCACGGGTCGCGGCCCCATCCCGCTCGCCTGGTTCGTGGTGACGAGCCTCATGGCCGTTGGCGTGATGGTCTACCCGGGCCTCACCGAGCTCCCCAAGGTCGTGAGCCTGGAGCAGCAGCCGGACGTCATCGTCCAGATCAAGGGCCTCCAGTGGGCCTGGCAGCTCACCTACCCCGGCGAGAAGGTCACCACCAACAAGGAGCTGGTGCTCCCGGTTGGCAAGAAGGTGGGCTTCGAGATCAGCTCCCAGGACGTCATCCACTCCGTGTGGGTCCCGTCCTTCCGGATGCGCATCGACGCCGTCCCCGGTCTGACCACCTACATGTCGTTCACGCCCACCGAGACGGGCTCCTACGACACGGATCACAACATGCGCCTGCAGTGCTCCCAGCTCTGCGGCGGCAACCACGCCCTGATGATGGTCCCCGTCCGCGTCGTGACCGATGCGGAGTTCGCGGACTGGGTCAAGGCGAACGCCTCCGGCGGCACGGGCAGCCCCATCGACGGCGCCCAGGAGGTCACGGTCGAGGCCGCGAACCCGGCCGGCACCGTGGACTTCGCCTTCGTCACGCCCACCGTCACCGCGACGGCCGGCCAGGGCATCAAGCTGACGTTCAAGAACACCGACAAGGGCGTCGTGCACAACATCGCCGTCTTCGGTGCGGGTGCAGACCCGGCCTCCTCGTCCCCGCTGCGCGCCACCGGCTTCGAGCCGGGCGTGGTGGACCAGGTGCTCTGGATCGACGCCCTGGAGCCCGGTAGCTACCCCTTCATCTGCCAGGCCCACCCCATCACCATGAAGGGCATCCTGGAGGTCCAGTGACGATGACTGCTGCCACCGCCACCACCTCCCGCCCGTCCACGATCAGCGGCTTCGTGCCGCTCGTGAAGGGCCTCATCATGGCCACCGTGGGCTTCGGCGTCGGCGCCGGCCTCGTGGGCATCGCCCGCATGGCCCTCGGCCTCGAGGGCGGCCTCTGGAGCACCGAGCACTCGGTCTTCTTCGGCTACGCCTTCTCCGTCGTGGGCTGGCTCTTCGGCGTGGGTCTCTGGAAGACCTGGGGCCGCGAGTGGATTGGCCTGCCCTTGCAGGAGGTGCCCACGGACTGGCGCCGCTACCTGACCTTCTGCGTTGACCACAAGGTCATCGGCCTGCAGTACCTGGTGGCGTTCATCACGCTGCTCCTGGTCGCGGGCCTGGGCGCCATGATCATGCGCGCCCAGCTGATGATGCCCAACAACACGCTGCTCTCCGCGGACCTCTACAACCGCACGATGTCGTTCCACGGCATCGCGATGGTCGCCGTGGCGGTCGCGTCCGTGATGGGCTCCTTCGGCAACTACTTCGTGCCGATCATGATCGGCGCTCGTGACATGGCGTTCCCGCGCATGAACGCGCTGTCGTTCTGGCTCATCCCGCCGGTGATCGTCGGACTCCTGGCCACGCAGCTCCTGGGCGGCTGGGACTCCGGCTGGACGGCCTACCCGCCGCTGTCCGTGCGCAACGCGTCCGGCCAGATCCTCTTCAACGCCAGCATCATCACGTTCGGCGTCAGCTCCATCCTGGGCGGCCTGAACTTCATCGTCACGGTCGTCAAGATGCGCGCACCGGGCATGACCTGGGGCCGGCTGCCCATCTTCGTCTGGTCCGTCTTCGCAGCCAGCTGGATCTCCACGTTCTTCACCCAGTTCTTCGCCGCCAGCCTCATGATGGTGGCCCTGGACCGGATGTTCGGCACCTCGTTCTTCCAGAACGGCGGCGCCCCGCTCCTCTACGAGCACACCTTCTGGTTCTACAGCCACCCGGCCGTGTACATCTTCGTGCTTCCGGGCTTCGGCATGGCGCTCGAGGTGCTCGCCCACCTGTCCCGCAAGCCGCTGTTCGCCTACCGGTGGGCAGTGGCCGCCTTCATCGGCATCGTTGGCCTGTCCGGCATCGTGTGGGCCCACCACATGTTCGTGTCCGGCATGCCCAACGCACTCCTTGGCCCCTTCCTGGTCACCACGGAGCTCATCTCCATCCCCACGGGCCTGATCTTCCTCTCGGCGCTGGGCACCATCTGGGGCGGCAGGCTCTGGCTCAAGACGCCGATGCTGTTCGCCCTGGGCTTCGTCTTCAACTTCGTGATCGGCGGCGTCACGGGCATCTTCCTCGCGGACGTGCCCACGGACGTCTCGCTCCACGACACCTACTTCGTCGTGGCGCACTTCCACTACACGATCATCGGCGGCGAGATCTTCGCGCTCTTCGCAGCCTTCTACTTCTGGTTCCCGAAGATGACCGGCCGGCACCTCAACGAGACGCTGGGCAAGGTCCACTTCTGGATGATGATGATCTTCTTCAACCTGACGTTCCTGCCCATGTTCTACGCCGGCCTGCACGGCATGAACCGCCGGATCTTCACCTACCAGGTGGATCTCGCGCAGATCAACATGTTCATCTCGATCATGGCGTTCTGCCTCGGCAGCTCGTTCATCGTGTTCACCTGGAACGTCCTGGCCTCCCTGCTTTCGAAGAAGACCCCGCGCGCCGAGGCCAACCCCTGGAAGGCCCGCACGCTGGAGTGGCTCATCCCGTCGCCGCCGCCGGTTGAGAACTTCCCGACCACCCCGGTGGTCGTGGGCAACCCGTACGGCTACGGCCTGGGCAGCCGTCCCCACGCCGTGATGGGCATCTCGGGCGCTGCCGACGAGGAGACCCGCGCATGACCGCCGCGACGCTGGACACCGCTCTCGAGGCGGTCCACCACGACGCCCACGCCGAGGCTCACCACGGCGAGCACGAGCACGCCCACGACCAGCTGGGGATGAACAAGCTGGGCCTGAACATCTTCATGGCCTCGGAGGCGATGCTCTTCCTGGCCATGGCGGCAGGCCGGTTCTACCTCGGCGGGATGTACAAGCCCGAGTCGCTGAACATCGGCCTCGGCCTGGGCCTCACCGCCATCCTGCTGGCCTCCTCGTTCGCGGGCTACCGCGGCGTTGGCGCCATCAGCCGCGGCGACCGCCAGCAGTTCATCCTCTGGATCGCCTTCGCCGCGGTCCTCGGGATCATCTTCACCGGCCTCGTGGTGGGCGTGGAGTGGCCGGCCGCCGCCCACGAGTTCCCGCTCAACTCAGAGGACCCGCAGCTCCGCTCGTACTCCACCGCGTTCTACGCGATGACCGGGCTCCACGTGTTCCACCTGCTCCAGGGCCTCCTTGGCCTGGCGCTCCTCACCTGGCTGGGGATCAAGGGCAAGTTCGGCCCCGGCGACCACTGGGGCGCCACGGGCACGGTCCGCTTCTGGACCTTCGTGGACATCATGTGGCTCGCCGTCGTGTTCCCGGTGCTCTACATCCTGTGACCGTTCTCAGTCACTCGGCAACCGCGAGCACCGTCCCCCAGCCCCAGGGCTGGAGGAGGGTGCTCGCCGAGCGGATCTCGTACCGCATCCTTGGGATGTCCCTGGTTCTCGGATTCCTTCTCGGGACGCTGCTCGTGGTGGTGGCCTGGAACTCCTTCGGCGTCGCCGAGCTGGCCCCGCCGAAGGACGTGGTCCTGACGATCCCGGCTGGCACGGCCGCCGCCATCAAGGCCGGTCTGCCCACCAAGACGCCCTCCGAGGTCCGCCTGATCTCCGGTGACAAGCTGGTCCTGGACAACCAGGACGTGGTGGCCCACACGATCGGCGGCTGGACCATCCAGCCCGGAACGGTGCTCACGGTCCTCGCGGAGACCGCCGCGGTGAACGTGTTCTCGTGCACCATCCACCCGTCCGGCAGCCTGGGTCTCCTGATCACCGCCCGCCCGGGCCTGATCGATGCGATCCTTGTGACCTTCCTGGTGTCCGTGCCGATCAGCCTCGTGCTCTTCGCCGGCTGGACGGTCTTCCGGATGCTTGAAACAGACGATCCCGAGTACGAGAGGGCAGCCTGATGGACCCGATCTCGCAGTTTGTCGAAGGTTTGCTGGGGCTCCTGGCGCCCATCATCACGCCGGACTGGGGCGAGCTGGTCGCGCTGATCCCGCTCATGCTCCTGGCCGTCGTTGCACTGTTCGTGGTCCTGCAGCTTCGCAGCTGGATCCGCTACAACGCCTCGCTGCCGCCCCGCCTCCGGCCACAGATCTCGCGGTCGCGCTGGCTGCTGGTGTACACGACAGGCGTGGTGATCGGCGCCCTCGTCTGCATCGCGGCGTTCCAGCTGGGCGGCTCCCCCGAGGACGGCACGCTGGGCCTCACCGTGAACCTGCCGCTGCTCTTCGCGGGGCTGCTCGTGGCGATCGGCTCCGTTGGCGCGGGCATCCTGCGCTGGGAGCAGGACGGGGCCAGGGACGAGCCGGAGGACGCGACGTCTGCCTGGGTTCGTGCGCACAGCCGCGCGATCAGCATCTCGCTCCAGTTCCTCATCGGCGTGCTGATCACGGCCGCCGCGCTGCTGATCCCGGCCACACCGGATGCGGAGGGCGTCACGCCCCCCGCCGTGGTACCACTGCTCGTCGCAGGCCTGATCGTTGCGATCGCGGCGATCGGGCGGCTGATCGTAGGGGCCTTCGGACCGGAGTCCGATGGCGACATGGTCCCCGCGGAGGCCGGCGCCCACCACTGATCCCTCGCAGATCCTCGCCGACGGCCCCGGGCTCCCCGGGGCCGTTTCGATTCCCGGGGGACCGCCGC
>CAIYZX010000015.1 GCA_903930745.1 uncultured Chloroflexota bacterium
CATCGTTCCATCCGCCTCAAGCGCCGGGTGCTGGGGTCCGCCGCCGCCGCTCCAGATGGCATCGCGCGCCACCAGCGGACCCACGTAGCGCGGGTTCGCAAGCTTCAGGATGGGCCAGGTGGAGCGGCTCATCGTCTCCACGCCGCCCGCGACACCGGCGCGTGTTGCCCCAAACGCGATGGCATGGGAGAGGGCGTTGACGGCCGAGAGGCCGGAGCCGCAGTACCGGTTCATGGACAGCCCCGCAGCTGTCACCGGCAGTCCGGCGAGGAGGGCGGCGAACCTCGCCACGTTGCCCATCGCCTCGCCGGAGGCATTGACGATCCCCAGCACCACCTCGTCGATGTCGGCAGGCCGCACGCCGGACCGGGAGACCGCCTCCCTGATCGCGATTGCGGCGAGGTCATCCGGCCGGACATGGGACAGCGCTCCGGCATGGCGGCCAACGGGTGTCCGGACCGCTGACAGGACAACGGCGCCTGCGATGGTCACCCGGGTGCCTCCGGGCCGCTCGCGCTCGCCTGGGCATGGCCTCCGCGGGACACGAAGGCGGTCGTGTCCACCGCCGCGTCCGAGATGTGGGCAAGGACCAGCGCCGTGAGCCGGTCATGATCACCCCGCTCCGCCGCCTCGAGGATCTCCTCGTGCTCGTGGATCATCTTGGTCACCGCGCCCGGATCGGCGTTGTAGCGCACGAACATGCGCTGGCTGGTGGGCAGATCCCACAGGTGGTCGATGGCCAGGATGAGCGTGCGGTTGGGTCCGGAGCGGATGAAGGCACGATGGAAGCGGCGGTTGAGATCGAAGTACCGCGTGGCGCCAAGGTGCTCCGGGTTGATCATCTCCTGGTGGATGAGGCGTGCCTCCCACAGGTCGTTGGGCGTGATCCTCCCGTGGACCAGCTGCAGTGCCCACTCGACGAGCCGGTGGCGGACGTCGTAGATCTCAGCCACCTCCGTCATCTCAACCGGGACAACCTGGTAGCCGCGTCCGCCGACCGACGCGATCAGGCCGTCCTGGGCCAGCCGCAGCAGTGCGTCCCGGAGGGGCGTTCGAGACACGCCGAGGGCATCCGCGAGCGGGTTCTGGGAGAGGTGGGACCGCTCCGGGATCTCGCCGTTCACGATCGCGTCCCGCAGGACGCGGTAGATGTCCTCCGACAACATGCCGGGCTCCTCGCGCGCTGCCTCAAGGGCGGCGCCAAGGAGGCCCAGGACGGTGTCGTCAACCGTCTCCAGGCGCCCCGGCGGGCGTCCGCGCAGCGCTTGAGCCACAGGTGTGCCTACCTCGTCGTGCGGCGTGAGACACCGGATGCTAGGGCTTGGAGCCATCTCGCGCAAGGTATTGCATTCAATGAATGCGACTGTTACCTTGCGCGCCTCGAGTCCGCAGCCCGATGGGACAGCCGGCGCAGGGCCCGAGCGCACCTCATCAAGCGGATCCTGGAGCAGGGAGACGAGCAGCCGGAATGGTGAAGCGGATGCGCGCCATGGACTTGCCGCGGGTGGCCCAGCTCGCTGCCGTGATCTTCGTCTTCGGCTTCCTCTATGCGCCGATGCTGGTGATCGCCCTGCTGTCCGTGAACGACAACGTGGTTGGCGCCCTGCCCTTCAAGGGCTTCACGCTCCAGTGGTACGAGCAGGCCCTGCGGAACGAGGACGTCCTCGCCGCGATCCGAAACAGCGTCTGGGTGGCGTCGATGGCGGTGGTGATCGCCGTGCTGTTCGGGGTTCCCGGGGCGCTCCTGGTGGACCGCTACAGCTTCCCGGGGAAGTCCATCTTCCGCCGGTTCGTCCTGCTGCCGCTGATCCTGCCAGGCGTGATCACGGGCGTGGGGTTCCTGAGCCTGTTCAGCCTCCTGCACCTCAAGCTCTCGCTCTGGACGGTGATCCTTGCCCATGGCACGGCCTTGGTCTCCACCGTCCTCACCACCGTCTATGCCCGGCTCCTCCGGCTCGACCGGAGCATGGAGGAGGCGTCGCGCGACCTTGGCGCCTCCGCGATCGTGACCTTCTTCCGGGTCACCCTGCCCAACATCCGGACGGCCATCGTGGCCGCCGGTCTGCTTGCCTTCACGCTGTCGATGGACGAGATCCCGGTCACGTTCTTCGTCATCGGGCAGGAGAACACCCTGCCCATGTACATCTGGTCCGCCCTGCGGAGGGGGTTC
>CAIYZX010000016.1 GCA_903930745.1 uncultured Chloroflexota bacterium
CACGGGCCACGCGGCGAGGATGCCCGGGAAGGGCATGGAGCCCCGGATCAGCAGCGCGGCGGAGACGACGAGGGCGAGGCCCGCCACGAGGGCCGCGACCGCGAGGCGGCGGGAGCGCGGAGCCGGCGCGAAGACCAGCAGGGCTCCCACGCAGAACTCCCAGGCGCGGGTGGTGGTGGCGAAGTAGGCGGGGGCGGCATCCGAGGCGGTCTGGACCACGGAGGCCACCAGGCTGGCCACGAGGACCGCGAGGAGGCCCGCGAGCAGGACGGGCCGGCGGTCGGCGAGGCGCCGGCCGAGGACGAGCAGGGCGATGAGCAGGAGCGGGGTGGCGACGTAGAACTGCTCCTCCACGGACAGCGTCCAGAAGTGCTGGACCGGGGAGGGGGCGTTGGCCGCGGCGAGGTAGTCCACGCTCGCCCCGGCGAGGTACCAGTTCTGGACGTACAGCGTGGAGGCCGTGATCTCGCCCAGGAACTGGGTCCAGCGGTTGGCGGGCACGATGGCCAGGGTGGCCGCGGCCGTGACGGCGAGGACGAGCAGCGAGGCCGGCAGGAGCCGGCGCATGCGGCGGGACCAGAAGCGCCAGACGTCGATCCGCCCGGTGGCCGTGGCCTCACGCACCAGGTTGCCGGTGATCAGGAAGCCCGAGATGACGAAGAAGACGTCGACACCGGTGAAGCCGCCGTGGACCCTGGAGGGATACAGGTGGTACGCGAAGACCGCCGCCACCGCGATCGCTCGCATCGCCTGGATGTCCGCGCGGAGCCCCTCGCCCGCATGCCGCTCAGTCACGGACGCGAGACCCCGGGCATGCTGCCGATCGGGTGGCGGCCTGTCCCCATCTCAGGGCAGCTGCGCGGCGATGCGCTCGCCCAGCACGGGAGCGAGCGTGCGGGCCCAGGTGCTGGTGACATGGTTGGAGTCTTGGTACACCACCACGTTGCCGATGACGACCAGACATCGGTTGTCTGGACAGTAGATGTCGGTGAGGTCGATCACCTGCGCTCCATTGCCCACTGCTGCCGCTGCCTCAACCTGGACATCTCGCTCACCGAGAGCCTTCGCTGCCGGCAAAGAGCAGTGCGCGTTGGCCTCGACCCCGTGCGCAAGCACACACGATGTGACGTTGTCGTCCATTCGGGGATTGTCTCGAACCACGATGACGCGAGAGCCGCGCTCCACCTGGGTCTTCCAGGCTTGGGCGAGGCCGGCCACCTCCGCATCCTCATAGCTCTGACCTGCCCGGGTGACCAGCTTGTACCGCATGCGGCTCATGCTCACGACAATCGCGTCAAACGGACGGACCTGCGACAGCCAGGCATTGAAGTTCTTCTTCCATGCCGTGCAGGTCTCGGTCACGTGGGTATCCCAGAGGATCCGCGTCCCTGCGCTCCATGGGCAGCTGCCGTGGCCGGTGATCTCGATGTGCCAGCCGTAACGTGACGCGATCCATTCGTAGGCAACCCGATGCTGTGCGACATGGCTGTCGCCAACGACCAACAGCCGGACCTCGGCGTCGGCGGGGCCGTACACGCATACGTTCAACTCAGCTTCGCGTCCGGAGAAGCAGTCGACCTTGGTGAACTTGTCGTCCGCCGCCACCAGCGGATCCGGCACGAGCAGGTCCGCCGGGACCACGCCGTCACATGCGGCGCCCAGCATGACGCCCGCCGCGCCAAGGCAGGCGGCGAGATCCGGGGCCGCGGATGGGATGGCCACGGGATC
>CAIYZX010000017.1 GCA_903930745.1 uncultured Chloroflexota bacterium
CCGGCATCGGCAGCCCGCGCACCCCCGCCCCGTACAATCCGCGCATGCCCTCTGACATCCGCGTGCGCATCGCGCCCAGCCCCACCGGCCCCCTGCACATCGGCACCGCCCGGACGGCGCTGTTCAACTACCTGTTCGCCCGCCACACCGGCGGCACGTTCCTGCTCCGCCTGGAGGACACGGACGTCGCCCGCAGCACGGCCGCCTTCGAGAAGGACATCCTCGAGGGCCTCCACTGGCTGGGCATCACGTGGGACGAGGGGCCCGGCGTTGGCGGCGAGGCCGAGAAGGGCCCGCACGCCCCGTACCGGCAGATGGCGCGCCTGGACACGTACGCCGCGGCGGCACAGCAGCTGCTCGAGGGCGACAAGGCCTACCGCTGCTACTGCACGCCGGACGAGCTGGACGCCGATCGCAAGGCCCAGGAGGCCGCCAAGAGCGCGTCCGTGGGGTACACCGGCCGGTGCGCCGCCCTCACGCCGGACGAGCGCGCGGCGAAGGAGGCCGAGGGCCGCAGGGGCGCCATCCGCTTCCGCGTCCGCCCGGGCGTGGTGGCCTGGGACGACATGGTCCGCGGACGCGTGGAGATCGACACGGCGAACCTGGGCGGCGACTTCGTCATCGTCCGCGGCGACGGCAACCCGCTGTACCACTTCACGGTGGTGGTGGACGACATGGCGATGCGCATCAGCCACGTCATCCGCGGCGAGGACCACGTCAGCAACACCCCCAAGCACATCCTGCTGTTCGAGGCGCTGGGCTTCGCCCTGCCGCACTTCGGCCACCTGCCGCTCATCCTGAACCCGGACGGGACGAAGATGAGCAAGCGCAAGAGCCAGACCGCGGTGGCGGACTACGTGGCCCAGGGATTCCTGCGCGAGGCGCTGGTCAACTACTTCAGCTTCATGGGCTGGTCGCCGGGCACGGACGAGGACGTCCTGACGCTCGCGGAGATCGCGGACCGCTTTGAGCTGGAGAAGGTCCAGAAGGGCGGCGCGCGGTTCGATCGCGAGCGCCTGGAGTGGCTCAACGGCCAGTGGATTCGCCGGCTGGCCGACGACGACCTCGTGGAGCGCCTGGCCCCGTTCCTGGAGGCGGCGCAGGTGGCCGGGCAGATCGACCGGCAGCCGTCCCCGGACGAGGTTCGCGCGCTGCTCCCCGTGGTCCGCGAGCGGATCCCCACCCTGGCGTCCATCGTGGACGTGGCCGGGTTCCTGTGGCGCGATGCCGTGGCCGTGGACGCCGCGGTGCTGGTGCCGAAGCGCTGGGACGCCGAGACCGCGAAGGCCGGGCTGGCCGCCGCCAGTGCGTCCCTCGCCGGCGTGGATCCTGCGGGCTGGACCGCCGAGGGCCTGGAGGCCGGGCTGCGTGCCCTCGCCGACGAGCGTGGCTGGAAGGCCGGCGACCTGTTCATGGTCCTGCGGGTGGCCGCCACCGGGCAGACCGCGACACCGCCGCTCTTCGACATCCTGGTTGCGCTTGGCCGCGACCGCACGCTGGGGCGCCTGGACGCCGCCGCCTCGATCCTGGCCGCGGCCGGCTGACGGCTCCACGGTCACCCTCGTGTGTGCAACGGACCGTTAATGCGCGGGGTGCATAGTCCAGAGCCATGACGCGCACCATCCTCGTCGTTGAGGACGAGTCAACCCTCCGCGAGACGCTCGTCGATGCGCTCGAGATCGAGGGCTTCCGAGCGCTTGGGGCTCCCGACGGCCGGCAGGCCATCCTCCGGTTCCGCGCGGAGAAGCCGGATCTCATCCTGCTGGACCTGATGCTGCCAGAGCTCTCCGGTGTGGAGGTGTGCCGCATCATCCGGGCAGAGTCCGCCGTGCCGATCATCATGCTCACCGCCAAGGACGGCGAGGTGGACAAGGTGGTGGGCCTGGAGCTTGGCGCGGACGACTACGTCACGAAACCGTTCTCGCTGCGGGAGCTGACCGCCCGGATTCGTGCCATCTTCCGGCGCGCCGAGCAGGCGAGCGCCGGCCCAGCGCAGCCGGTGATCGACCTTGGCCACGTCCGCATCGACCTCGCCGGCCACCGGCTGCTGCGCAACGGTGAGCCAGTTGCGCTCAAGCCGAAGGCGTTCGAGCTGCTGGCGTTCCTCGTCCGGAACCCTGGCCAGGTCTTCACGCGTGACCAGCTCCTGGAGCGCGTCTGGGGGTACGACTACGCGGGCGAGACCCGCACCGTTGACGTCCACGTCCACTGGCTCCGCGCGGAGCTGGAGGAGGACCCGGGCAGCCCGCGGTTCATCCAGACCGTTCGCGGCACGGGGTACGTCTTCCGCCGCGACTGATCCGGGCCCGGGGCGTCGCGCCGCGCGCTGCCCGCCACACGCGCGGTGTTGCCCGGCTGGCGGGCAACCTGCACGGCGGAGGTGCATTCTCGCCCGCTACCGGATGCAGATTCGGCGCATTGGGCCCGG
>CAIYZX010000018.1 GCA_903930745.1 uncultured Chloroflexota bacterium
CCGCGCGCGTGGGATGGGTGCCCATGACCTTCTGGGCCTGGGCGATCAGCAGCGGCACGCCCTCCAAGCGGTCCGCCAAGGACCCGAGCCGTTCCGCAAGCGGCGCGAAGTCGCGGGCGAGCAGCGGGTGCAGGCCTGCGCCAAGGATGTAGACCCAGGCCATCGCGTCCCAGGCCTCGGACCGCAGCTCCGTCTCGGCGAACCGGGACGAGGCGATCTCGCCCAGGACAAGGTCTCGGTCGATCCGCTCGTCCGCGGTGAGCGCCCCGGCATCGAGCGCCGTGAACGCTGCGGCCCAGCGGTCCAGCGCGGCGATGCGCGCGAGGCGCCCGGCCTCGGACATGTCGGACCAGCGGCCGTCGAAGCGATGGTCGCCGATGGCCGTGGCGAGCTCCGGCTGGAGCTGGAACATCTCGTCCAGGAACGACGAGACGAGATCGGCGAAGGCGGGCATGAGGCCTCCAGGGTGGTGCGGCGTGACGTGACGGAGCAGGACGGCCTGTCGTGCGCGCTGCAATGGCAGACCGATGTCGCCCCACCCTACCATCGCCCCATGACAGCGGATCTCACCATCGTCAACGCCACGGTCTTCGGTGCCCCGGGTGCATCGGCCGTGAGCATCGAAGGGGGCCAGGTCGCGGCGGTTGGCACGCCCGCTGAGGTGGGCCGAGCCGGCGAGGTGGTGGATGCGGCAGGCGGCCTGCTCATCCCGGGCTTCGACGACGCGCACATCCACCTCCTCTCGGGCGCCCGCCAGCGCAAGGACGCCCAGCTCTCCGGGCTCGCATCCCTGGATGCGACGCTCGCGGCCATCGCCGCGCACGCCGCGGCAACCCCGGGCGACGGCTGGCTGGAGGGCCGGGGCTGGGTCTATGCCACCTTCCCGGGCGGCCTGCCCACCCGAGACCTGCTGGACCTCGTGATCCCGGACCGCCCCGCGTGGATGACCTGCTATGACGGTCACACCGGGTGGGCGAACACGGCGGCGTTGCGCATCGCCGGCATCAACCGGGACACGCAGGACCCGCCCAACGGCGTCGTGGTCCGCGACGAGCACGGCGAGCCCACCGGCGTCTTCAAGGAGGAGGCGCAGGCGCTCATCGAGCGGCACATCCCGCCGCCCACCGAGGAGGAGGACCGGGCCTCGGTCCGCAGCGCCATCGCCGGGCTGCACGCGATGGGCATCACGGCCGCCCAGGACGCCTGGCTGACCCCGGACGAGCTTCGGTTCTGGGGGCGGGTCCACGACGCCGGCGAGCTGGCGCTCCGCTTCCGTGGCGCGCTGATCATGGAGCCGGGGCAGTCCCTCGCCGAGTGGCGCCGGCGCCTGGACGAGTACGAGGCCGTCGCCTTTGACCTTCGCGGCGGCGCCCACCTGGACAGCGGCATCCTCAAGGGATTCGTGGACGGCGTCATCGAGGCGAAGACGGCGGCCATGCTCGCGCCCTACGAGGGCGACCGCAGCACCGGCCTCCCGGCCTGGACGACGTACGAGCTGAACGCGTTCGTGGCGGAGGCGGACCGGCGCGGCTGGCAGGTGGAGCTCCACGCGATCGGCGACCGGGGCGTGCGCCTGGCGCTGGACTCCTTCGAGCACGCGACGCGCGTCAACGGCCCCTGGGCGGGCGATCCGCTGGGCCGCGGAGCAACGCCGGGGACGCACCAGCGCAGGCACCGGGTGGAGCACATCGAGACCATCGACCCCGCGGACGTCCCGCGGTTCGCCGCCCTGGGCGTTGGCGCCTCCATGCAGCCGTACCACGGGGACCCGTCGCCGAACCAGATCGGGGTCTGGGCGGGCAACATCGGGCCGGAGCGGGCGTCGCGGGCGTGGGCCTGGCGGACGCTCCGCGACGCCGGCGCCACGCTGGCCTTCGGCTCCGACTGGCCGGTGGTGGACTACAGCCCGTTCATCGCGCTCAACAACGCCGTGAACCGCCAGACCGTCACCGGGCACCCGGACGGCGGCTGGCTCCCGGGCGAGCGCCTCACCGTGACCGATGCCATCGAGGCGTACACCGCGGGCTCCGCCTGGGCCGCCCACGCGGAGCACCGGCGCGGCCGGATCGCCCCAGGCTATGACGCGGATCTCGCGGTGCTGGATCGGGACCTGCTGGCAGCCGGTCCATCTGCGATCATCGGCACCGGCGTCCGGCTCACCGTGCTCGGCGGGCGCATCGTGCACCAGAGGGAGGCCACCGCATGAAGAGTCTGCTCGGCAGCGTCGTCGCCACCGCGATCGCGCTCATCGCGCTCACGTACATCCTTCCGCAGATCGTGTTCAAGGGCGGGATCGTGGAGCTCGCGATCCTCGCGGTTGTCGTGGGCATCGCCAACGGCCTCGTGAAGCCGGTGGTGAAGCTGCTCGCCTTCCCGATCAGCCTGATGACGCTGGGCACCATCGGCGTGGTGATCAACGCCGGCATCCTGCTTGCGGCCGCCTGGGTGGCGGACACGTACTGGCAGGTGGGCTTCACCATCGGCGGCTGGCCGGCCAAGGGCCCCACGCTGGACACGCTCATCGGGGCCGTCATCGGCGCGGCCGTCCTGGGCATCATCACCGCCATCCTGGGCCTGTTCCTGAAGGACTGAGCCCGTGTCCCACGGGGCCGGCCTGGCGCAGCCCGGTCCGGACGCGCTCCGCCGGGCGGCCTCTCGTTTCGGCACGCCGTGCGCGGTGACGTCCACGGGCGTGCTGGCGGCCGCCGCCGCGGAGCTGCACGCGGCCTTCCCGGATCCATGGCTGCGCGCGTTCTCCGTCAAGGCGAACGACGTGCGGGCGATCGTCGCGCGCCTGGGCGACCTGGGGCTTGACGCCAACGTGGTCTCGTCCGGCGAGTGGGCCGTGGCGAGGGCCGCGGGCCTGCCGAATGCGCGGATCACCCTGGAGGGGATCGGCAAGACCCCCGCGGACCTGCGGGCGGCGGTGCGGGCCGCGGCGAACGGCGAGCCGCTGCGCTGGGTGGCGGTGGAGAGCCCCGAGGAGCTGGACGCCCTGGTGGGCCTGGCGCGGCGGGCCGGGCTGGGAAGCACGCGCGCGGGCGCCGGGGCCGTGCGGCCGCCGCTGGACGTCCTGCTCCGCCTCAACCCGGAGGTGGCCCCCGAGACGCTGCACGGCCTGGCCACCGGCCGCTCCACCTCCAAGTTCGGCATGACGGAGACGGAGCTCACGGCGGCGCTCGCCACGATCCCGCCCGGCGAGGGCCCGGTCCGCGTGCGCGGCCTGCATCTCCACGTGGGCTCGCAGCTGGGGGCCGTGGACGCATGGCGCAGCGCCGTGCACCGTGGGCTGGCGCTGCTCGCCCTGCTGCGCCCGGAGCGGCCGGACCTGGACACGTTTGACGTGGGCGGCGGCTTCCCCGTGGGCGATCCGGGAACGGTGCCGGCACCGGCGCGCTTCGCCAGGGAGGCACAGGCGCTGCTGGACGCCATCCCCGAGGAGCGGCGGCCCACCCGCCTCGCCGTGGAGCCCGGGCGGTTCCTCGTGGCGCAGGCGACCACGCTGGTGGCGTCCGTCCTGCATGTCCGCGAGCGCGCGGAAGGGGGCCGCGTGGTGGTCCTGGACACCGGGATGACGGAGCTGATCCGGCCGGCGCTGTACGACGCGGAGCATCCGCTCGAGGCGCTCACCTCGCTCGGACGGCCTGCCGGGGAGGTGCCCCCGGGCGCCGTCTACCCGGCCCGCGTGGACGGCCCGGTCTGCGAGAGCACGGACACGCTGGGCACGTACCGGCTGCCGCCGCTGGAGCGCGGCGATCTCGTGGCCATTGGCTGGGCCGGTGCCTATGCAGCCTCGATGGCCATGGGCTACAACGGGCGCCCCACGCCGCCCCAGGTGCTCCTGGAGCCGGATGGCACCCTCATGGCCGGGCGCGCACGCACGAGGTTCGCGGTCCGCTAGCCACGGGTCGTATCGTTGGACCGTGCGTACCGTCACCCCGCTCCTCCAGCTGCTCCAGCTGCTCCAGCTCCTCCAGCACCGCAGCGGTGCTGCGCGGGCAGGCCTCGCCACCCTCGTCGCGCTGGCCGCCCTGGCCCCCGCGGTGATCGCCGCCGGGCCGCCGTTCCCGGATCCCGTGAACAACCAGGCGGTCTACGACACGGCGGACGTGCTGACCACCGGCGCGGAGCAGACGGCGGAGTCCGTCATCGACGCCATCGAGGCACGGGTCGGCGCCGAGGTGGTGGTCTACACGCAGATCGCCCCCTACCCCAAGAGCACCGAGGAGGCGGAGGCCGATGCGATCGCGCTCATGGACCAGTGGGGCGTGGGCCGCAAGGGCTTCGACGACGGCCTCGTCATCCTGTTCGAGCTCAATCCCGGCGATCCATGCCACGGCCAGGTGCAGCTGTACGCCGGCCCCGGCTTCCGGGCCACGTTCCTCACCAACGAGGAGCGCCAGGCGATCTACGAGAACGACATGCTCCCGTACCTGCGGAGCTGCGACTTCGACGGTGCCGTGGCCATTGCGCTCCAGCGGGTGGACGCCGCCGCAACCCCGGAGCACGCGAACACCCTGTCCACCGCCCGGATCCTCAACGCCGCCCTGGGACTGGTGGTGGCGCCGCTGATGTTCCTGGGCGTCGTGGGCTTCGCGCTGATGCGCTGGCGCGCCGTGGGCAAGGACCCGGTCTACCTGGACGACCCTTCCATCCTCATGCCCGCGCCGCCGTCCGGCCTGACGCCCGCCGCCGGCGCAGCCGTCCGCGATGGCAAGGTGAGCCGGCGCGCCCTGACCGCCGCCAGCCTGGATCTCGCAGCCCGCGGCCAGCTGGGCTTCAAGGCCGAGACCGAGGGCGGACTCCTGGCGGGCTCCCCTCGCCTGGGCATCTACACCGGGGACGCCGTGAGCGGTGACCCGGTGGAGCAGGCCCGCCTGGAGTACGCACGTCGCAGGCGCCTGGACCCGGCCACGGAGTACCTGCGCGGACGCCTCGGCAGCATCGCGGGCACGGGCGCCTACATCGAGCCGGATCGGGTCCTTGAGCTGGGCCAGAGCGTCCCGCAGTTCGACAAGCGCCTCGAGGATCACCTCGTCCGCGAGGGCTGGTTCCGCGAGCGGCCCAGCAGCGCGATCAACCGCTGGACCGCCCGGGGCGTGCTGTTCGGCATCGGTGCCGTCCCGGCGTTCATCGTGGGCGTCAACATGCCGTCCAGCGG
>CAIYZX010000019.1 GCA_903930745.1 uncultured Chloroflexota bacterium
CCCCACCCTCCCCTGGGGATCCATGGGCCGTGACGCCCACGTCCGCAGCCGTTCGACCTGCGCTTCGGTGAGCCCCACCCGGCTGTCGGTCTCAATGAGCAGCGTCGGGGCGGGCCGGGAAATCGCCCAAGC
This sequence comes from uncultured Chloroflexota bacterium, assembly GCA_903930745.1. GTDB lineage: Bacteria > Chloroflexota > Limnocylindria > Limnocylindrales > CSP1-4 > CAIXZV01. The sequence continues at coordinate 133 of CAIYZX010000019.1, forward strand.
GTGCACCTCGGGGCCCAGCTGGTCGTCAACCCACGCGAGCGCTCGATGTCCCACGTACTCCATGACATCCGGCAGCTTCACCGTCCACTCGGTCTGGCCCGTGAAGGTGATGGCGGGCAGGCCGACCGGCAGCCCGATCCGCTCGGCGATCAGGTCGGCGTCACGTTCCCAGGACGTCGCCCACGTCAGATCGAACACGTCGGCGAGTTCCCTCAGCCAGCGCCCATGGGTGGTCGACAGCAGCACGCGCATCCCCCCGACGCGCTGGGTCGTGAAGCCGGGCGCGTCGCTGACGCCCAGGGGGTTCAAAACGCCGTCCACGTCGAGCAGCAGGAGCGGCTTCATCGCCGCCTACTGCGCTGCCCGGAGCCGGGGCCAACGCAGGAGCGCCACGCCGACTGCGAGGAACGCGGGGAAGCCGGCCTGGTCGCCTTGGAGCACGTCGCCGACCAGGGGCTCGACCGTTCCGCCCGAGCGCACATGGCAGAGTCCGTCCGGTTCGAGGGTGTAGCGGGCCTGCGCTGCAACATGGCCACCAAGGGTCTGGATGGCGTGGTCCCAGGTGACGCTACACATGGGAGCATCGTAGCGACTCGAAGCCGAGCCGAGCGGCTGCGCGGCCGGACCGGCGCCGCAGTTGGTCCCCACGAGGGCGCAGTCCGCCGTCTGCTGGTCGTTGCTCACGCTGAGCGCGAACGTGGGGATTGGCTCCGGCGGTAGGACTCGAACCTACGACCAAGTGATTAACAGTCACCCGCTCTACCGACTGAGCTACGCCGGAGCGAAGCGTCCCGGGACTCGACATCCGCGGATCGCAAGGCGCCGTGTTGGGGCCGGGGCGAAGGATAGCAGGGGTTCGCGTGGCGTGGGGAGGTGCCGTGATGGGGCCGGCGGCCTATGCTTCGAGGCATGAGCCTCATCTCGCCAGGCGACCTGCTCGCCCGCCTTCACGATCCCGCACTGCGCATCCTGGACGTCCGCTGGTGGCTGACGGACCTGTCCAAGGGCCGCCGCGACTACGAGGCCGCGCACATCCCGGGCGCCCGCTGGGTGGACATGGACACCGTCCTCACGGCGCCGTCCGGCCCGGGTCGTCACCCGCTCCCCTCCCCCGCTGCGTTCACCGACGCGATGCTGGCGCTGGGCGTGTCCGACGACTGCTTCGTGGTGGTCTGCGACGACAACGGCGGGACGATCGCCGCGCGCCTGTGGTGGATGCTGGAAAGCCTGGGCTTCACCAGCGTGCGGGTGCTCGATGGCGGCGTGCCCGCCTGGGTGGCCGCCGGGGGGCCAGTGACCTCCGAGGAGTTCGCGTTCTCGCCCGCGCCCGCCGGCTCGCTGCATCTTGGGGCCGCCTGGTCTCGGGTGGTCGATCGCGCGTGGGTTGCGGAGCATCTCGGACGTGTCGCGCTGGTGGATGCGCGGGCGCCGGAGCGCTACCGCGGGGACATCGAGCCCGTTGACCGGGTTCCTGGCCACATCCCCACTGCCGTCTCGCGCCCGCTGGCCGGCAACCTGGGGCCCTCTGGGCGGTTCCTTCCGCCTTCCGAGCTGCGCGCTCGCTTCGCCTCGCTGTACGGCGTGGGTGGGGCCGACGGCGCCAATGCCGGCGAGGCCGTCGTGCACAGCTGCGGGTCCGGCATCAACGCCTGCCACAACCTGCTGGCCGCGAGGGTGGCGGGGCTGCCCGACGCGCTGCTGTACGAGGGCTCCTACAGCGACTGGACGCGGTCCTCGATGCCGGTTGCCGTTGGGGACGAGCCGGGCGTCTCGCCGCTCTGACCCTGGGCATTCACGCACGGCGGGGTCCGGGTGTTCGATTCCGTGGTGCGTTTGGCCTCGTCGCGGCCAAGCGCAACCACTTCGGCCCGGGCGCGCCGCCCCCGTTCCCGGCGGCGCGTACCCTGGTTGCGGCCAAGCGCAACGACCGCCAAATGCGCCGCCTCGTCGCGGCCAAGCGCAACCACTTCGGCCCGGGCGCGCCGCCCGAGGTGCCGGGCGGGCGCGGGCGCCCGCGTAAGTGGCCGATGAGTCCGAGGTGGGCCACAGGTGAGTGGCGGCCCATAGGGTTGGCGAATGCCCAAGCACAGCGGAGCTGCTCTCGCACTTCTCGCAGACCCGGTTCGCCAGCAGATCGTGGAGATGCTGCTCGATCGGCCGCTGCGGCCGTTCCATCTCGCCCACGAGATCGGCGTCAGCAAGTTCTCGATCAGCCGCCACCTCGCCGTCCTCCGTGCGGCCGGACTGGTAGAGCGCCGGCGGTCCTTCGTGGACGTCCGCGGCTACCTGTACGCCCTTCGGCCCGGCGTGAAGGAACAGGCGACCGCCTGGCTTGTCGGCACGGGCATGGGCGAGCGCCCCACATCCCGACCCGAGTTCACCCGCAAGTCCGATCGAACCCGCGAGGCCATCGCGAAGGAGCTCCGTCGGCGGCCTGCCTCGGGGGACGAGGTCTGGTAGGTCGCGGGTTGGGCGGGCGACTGGACACCGACGCAATGTCGTTGCGGCTCCGCGGCCCCGTTCACGCTCAGGCCGTTGCGGTTGGCCGCAACGTGGTCACACGTTGCGCTTGACCGCAACGAGATGGCAGCCGCGGGGCG
>CAIYZX010000020.1 GCA_903930745.1 uncultured Chloroflexota bacterium
CGCACCGCGCCGGACGCCCGGACGATGTTCATGATGGCGTCCGCGCTCATGCGCGAGTCCAGCGGCACGAAGATCAGCCGTGCGTACATCGCGCCGTAGTACGTGGCGGGCAGCGCGGGCGTGGATGGCGACCAGGTGAGGACGCGGTCGCCCGGCTGCAGGCCCAGCGCCCGAAGCCGGAACGCAGCCAGGCGAGACCGTCGGGCCACCTCGGCGTACGACCAGTGGAAGGTGGTTCCGTCGTCGCGTCGAAGCCCCAGTGCCTCGCGCTCGCCGAACCGCGCGGCGCTCCCCTCGAGCAGGTTCAGCAGGGTGTCCATCGTGGCGCCGATCCTCGTCCGTTCCCGCTGCCCCGGCGAGTGCCGAAGGTCGTGCAGCATCAACCCGAAGACGCTGAAGCGCCTGGAACGTGACCGGCACCGGCCCGAGGCGCCATCCTCACCGCCGCGGTGCGTTTGACCCCCCGGCGGGCACGGGCATACACTCCGGCGGCCTGCCGGCAGGCATGGCGTGTTCGTCACGCCGCCCGCCGGAGCACCCCGCGCCGTTGGGCATTCGCGCGCGACACGTGACGGCAGACTCCCGGCCCGAGGAGGTGTATCGGGTTTGGCAGAAGTCCGAGTGGGCGAGAACGAGTCGTTCGAGAGCGCCCTTCGCCGCTTCAACAAGAAGATCCAGCAGAGCGGGATCCTCGCCGAGGCGCGTCGTCGTGAGCACTACGAGAAGCCGTCGGTGAAGCGGAAGCGCAAGGAAGCGAAGCGCAAGAAGAACGCGCGAGCTGGCCAGGGCTGAGCCTTCCCGGGACCCGCGGATCCCCTCCGGGGGAGTCCTCCGCGGGTCCCTTGGCATTTCATGGGGGTCGTCGCCGGCGACGGCCCGCACACCACAGAGAGCACACATCACCATGTCCCTCCGGGAGCAGCTCCAGGCTGACACCACCGCCGCGATGCGCTCGGGCGAGGCCCTGCGGCGTGACGTCCTGCGGATGGCCCAGAACGCCATCTACCAGGTTGAGAAGAGCAAGCGCATCACCCTCTCCGAGGACGAGATCCTCGGCATCATCACCAAGGAGGTGAAGACCCGCCGCGAGAGCGTCGAGGCGTTCCGCAACGGCGGGCGCGAGGACCTCGCCGCGAAGGAGGAGGCGGAGATCGCCATCCTCGTGGGCTACCTCCCGCAGGCGCTCACGGACGAGGAGCTGCGCGCCCTCGTGGACCAGGCCGTCACCGAGACCGGCGCGTCCAACGCCCGCGACATGGGCAAGGTCATGGGCTGGCTCTCGCCGCGCATCCGCGGCCGCGCAGATGGCAAGGTCGCCTCCGGGCTCGTGGCCCAGGCGCTGGCCCGCGCGGACCTTGCGGCCCACGGCACGGAGCACTAGCCTCCGCGCTGGAGGCCAGACGCCATGCTCGCGAGGTCCGCGGAACCGAACATCGTCTTCACGCGGCGTGATGCCGGCCGGCTGATCGGCGCGTCGCTGCTGCTCGTGGTCGCGATGTCCGTGATCCTGGGCCTGGACGTCCTGCCCGCCCAGACGCTGCTGGAGCCTGGGAAGCCCGCGCCCGCCAGCGTCACCGCGCCCCGCGCGGACGGGTACCTCTCGCAGGTCCTCACGCAGGCCGCGCGCGATGAGGCCAGCGCGGCGGTGGAGCCCCAGTACGACTTCACGATCGCCCGTGGCGCCTCGGTGGCCGCGCAGCAGCTCCACGAGCTGGACCGCAGGCTGGCCGCCGTTGACGCCGCATTCGCCCCGGAGGTGGGCGACGACGAGCGGCTCGCCATCCTGGAGCAGGCGCTCCCGGGCGAGCTGGCCAAGGACGAGCGGACCACGCTGACCTCCCTGGACGCCACACGATGGGCGGCGGTCCGAGCGGAGGCATCCCGGGTCCTGGACACCGTGGAGCGGGCGGAGCTGCGTGACACGGAGGTCTCCACGATGCGGGACCGCCTGGTGGACCGCTTCGCGGGTGACCTCACCGGCGCGGAGCTGATCCTTGGTGCCGCGCTCATCGAGCAGCTGGTGGTGCCCAACTCCTCCTACAGCGCCTCGCTCACCGAGGCCGCGCGCCAGCGTGCCGTGGAGGCCGTCCCGGACACGTACAAGTCCTGGGAGAAGGGCGAGACCATCGTGCGCGCGGGGGACCGCGTTGACGCCGTGGACTGGGAGGCCATCGAGCACTTCGGGCTCAACAGGGGCGGCCTGGACGTCAAGCGCCTCGTGGGCTTCGTGGTCCTGTCCGTCCTCGTCATCGCGCTGCTGCTCACCTGGACCTGGCGCTTCCGCCGCAGGCTCTGGCACCGCAACAACGTGCTGCTCCTGCTCTCGCTGCTGCTCCTCTTCGCCGTCTTCGCGCTGAAGCTCACCGCCGGCCGGACCTGGCTGCCGTACGCCCTGCCGCTCGCGGCGGAGGCGATGCTGGTCACCGTCCTCCTCGACGGCGGGGTCGCCCTCGTCCTGACCGCGCTCGTCAGCGTCCTCGCGGGCACCGTCAGCGGCGGCGGGCTGGAGCTCGCGGCCTACACCATGTTCGGCGGCCTGGCGGGCATCGTCAGCATCCGGCGCGGCGACCGTCTCGGCGTCTTCGCGCAGGCGGGCGTCGCCGTCTTCCTGGTCCAGACGCTGGTCGTGGTCACGTTCGCGCTCGTGGGCGACCAGGACATCCGCGGGATCCTGGAGCTCGCAGGCGCCTCGGCCGTCGCCGCCGGAGGGGCCGCGGTGGCCGCCGTGGGCCTGCTCGCGGTCCTCGGCTCGCTCTTCGGGATCGTCACGGTCTTCCAGCTCCTGGAGCTGGCGAACCCGTCCCAGCCGCTCCTGCGGCGGCTCCTGGTGGAGACCCCGGGCACGTACCACCACTCGCTCATGGTGGGGAACCTGGCCGAGCGGGCGGCGGAGGCCATCGGCGCCGATGCCCTGCTCGTCCGCGTGGCGGCCTACTACCACGACGTCGGCAAGCTGGGGAACCCGGCCGCCTTCATCGAGAACCAGGCGGGTGGCGAGAACATCCACGACGACCTGGACCCGGAGACGTCCGCGCAGCTCCTCAAGAGCCACATCTCGGACGGCATCGACATCGCGTACAAGGCGAGGCTGCCGAAGGCGATCATCGCGTTCCTGCCGCAGCACCACGGCACGATGGTGATGGCCTACTTCCACGCGCGGGCCCGTGAGCAGGCGGCCGCGCCGTACGGCGGGCTGGAGACCGTTGAGGGCCGCAAGGCGGCCGATGCCGTGGACCAGCGCCGCTTCCGCCACGGTGGCCCGAAGCCGCAGTCCCGCGAGGCGGCGATCCTGATGCTGGCGGATTCGGTGGAGGCGTCGGTGCGGTCGCTCTCGTCTCGCGACGAGACCTCGATCCGGGCGATGGTGGCCCGGATCATCGAGGACCGGATCGCGGACGACCAGTTCGACGAGTGCGACCTCACGCTCCGCGACATCGAGAAGATCCGCGAGGCGTTCGTGGGCCAGCTCCTGGGCATGTACCACCAGCGGGTCGCGTACCCGGTGAACAAGGTGGTGGAGCTGGAGTCCCGGCGGGCCGCCTCGGACAAGTAGCGGTCCGCGAGCCGGCTACCTGTGGAAGCCGAACACGGACTACGGCTGACGCGCCGGATGCGGGGAGGTGTGGAGTGTCGAGCGTGGAGCGACCGGCGGTCGAGGCGGCCATCAGATCCGCGTTCGCGGGCGTCCGGCTGGGTCAGGGCGTGAGCCTGCGGCAGTCGGCGGCCCTCGACAGGCAGACGGCCGGGCTCACCGACGGCGAGTTCCGCCGACTTCCCGACTCCGAGGTCACGGACGACTGGACGCGCGTTCCCGACGCCGACATGCGGCGGGCCGCTCCTGGCTACCTGGATGCCGAAGCTCTCCGCTACTACCTCCCGGCGCTCCTGCTGTGGCTCGTGGATCACTACGCCGACGAGGACGAGCGCAGTCGGGACGGAGTCTTTGACGTTGCGTTGATCTGCGTGCTGGCCTGGATTGCACCCGGCAAGGAGTTTCGCGAGCGGCACTACGCGATCTTCGACACGTTCACCATGCAGCAGCGGGTGGCGATTGCCGCCTACGTCGACGCCCTCCCGCGGCTCGTCAACCTCCGGTGGGATGATCCGATCCTTGTCGAGCGATCCCTGCGCGACTACTGGCA
>CAIYZX010000021.1 GCA_903930745.1 uncultured Chloroflexota bacterium
AGGCCCAGGTGCAGGATCTCCGGCCGTGCCCCGTCCACTGCCAGGAACGGGTTGTCCGCCGGGACGGCGTACGGCGCGCCCTCCGGGGCCCCCAGCAGGTCCAGCCGCAGGATCTTGCCCAGCAGCGTGCCGCGATCCGAGGCGCGGTTCTCCGGGTCCCCGCCGCTGCCGCCGTCGCCCAGGGCGACCAGGAGCATCCCGTCCGCCGCGAAGCCGATCCAGCCGCCGTTGTGGTTGGGATAGGGCTGGGGGACCGTCAGCACCACGCGCTCCGAGGCGGGATCCAGGCGGTCCGCGGCGTGCGGGTCCACGGCGAACGTGCTCACGGTGGTGTCGCCCTTGCGGTTGCTGTAGTGGACCACCACCCACGGACGCCCGGGCCCGAAGTCCGGCGGGAAGGCGAGGCCCAGGAGCCCGCGCTCGCCGCCGTCTCCCGAGACCCGGTCGCGGATGTCCAGGAACGGTGCTGCGGCCGATGCGCCGGTGGCGTCCAGGACGCGGATCATGCCCGGCTGCTCCACCACGAAGCGGCGGCCGCTGCCGTCGCCCGAGCCCGTGATGAAGAGGGGGGCGGTGAGGCCGGAGGTGACGGGCGCCAGGGCAACGCGCACTGCGGAGAGGTGGGGCCGGTCCGCGGTCACCCCGGCGGAGGCCGAAGCCGATGCCGAAGCCGCCGGCGAGGCGGACGATGGCGACGAGGTCGCCGGGGAGGAGATGGGTGGGCGCGCCGTGGGCGATGGGGCCACCGCCGGGCCGCACGCGGCTGCGACGGTCACGAGGCCCGCGGGCACGAGACGGCGAAGCGGCGCCATCACGAGCCCTCGCGCACCCGCTCCACCCGCGCGGCGAACCCCTCGGCGAGGAGCGCGTTGGAGCCGTCGTCGTCGTGGCGGAAGAGGACGTACGCGTCCATGCCGTCGTCCAGGAAGGGGACGAGGCGCTGCGCCCACTGGTCCAGGTCCGTCTCCGTGTACGCGGTCCTTCGCAGGCGGACGTAGAGCAGGGGACCGGTGCGCCGGATGTCTGGCGGGACCTCAAGACCGTCAAGGTCCGTGGTGCACAGGACGGCCCCCGCGGCACGGAGCGCGGCGAACGTCTCGTCCACGTGCCAGGACGGGTGCTGTGCCTCCACCACGAGGGGCACGGTGCGCGGCCAGGCGTCCAGCAGGCGCGCGAGGGCGGCGTCATCGCGCTGGTCCGTCTCCGGGATCCGGTACAGGACGGCGCCGAGACGCTCGCCGAACCCGCCCAGCGGCTCCATGAGCCACGCGATGGCCGAGGCCGCGTCCGCGTGCAGCGCCCGCCAGGAGGCGCCGCGCTGCGCCTTGACCACGAACCGGAATGCCGCGGGAGCCACCGCTGCCCACGCCTCCACCCTGGCGGGCGCAGGCCTCGCGTAGAACGTGGTGCTCAGCTCAACCGCGGGAAGGCGCGACGCGTAGTGCGCGAGGAGTCCAGCGGATCGCAGCCCGGACGGGTAGAACACGGGCACCCAGTCCGCATACGCGAACCCGCTGGTGCCCGCGTATAGCCGCCCTCGGGGCGCATGCGCCATCCCGCCCGCCTCGCTCGTGGTGGACCTCAGCCCTCGAGGGCCGCCGTGCACACGGGATCCGACGGGTCCACGCGCTCGTCCAGCGTCTCCGCGATCCGGTCCAGGGAGTGCCCCATGGATGCGACCTCGTCGTCCGTCATGGCGCCCAGGAAGTAGCGCTGGACGCCGTCCAGGTGCGTTCGCGAAGCCTCGCGGAGCCGGTCCAGCCCGGCTGCGGTGAGGATGGCCTCCGCGCCGCGCGCGTCCGTGGTGCAGGCGCTTCGCTCCACCATGCCGTCCGCCACGAGGCGGTCAACGAGGCGGGTGATGCCGCTGCGCGAGAGCAGGACCTTGTCTGCGAGGGCGCTCATCCGCAGGCGCCGGCCGGGGGCCCCGGCCAGCTGGATCAGCGCGTCGTATTCGGCCATGGAGAGCCCGTGGGCCGCCTGGAGCTCCTCGTCCATGCGCCGGAGCAGGCGGGCGTGGGCATGGAGGAAGCCGCGCCAGGTCTCGATCCGGGGATCGCCGGGCAGCAGGCGCGCGGGGGTTGCGGTGGACGCCGAGGTCGTCATGCGCACATCCTAGCCCACAACAAAGTAGTTGACAACGCAACGACACGCCAATATAGTTGCGCCATCAACCACATCGCACCGGGCATCGTGCCCGGACCGGAGGCTCTCTCTCACATGGCGCTCACGACCTGGACCATCGATCCCGCTCACACGGACGTCCTCTTCTCCGCCAAGCACCTCATGGTGACCACCGTTCGCGGCACCTTCACCGAGGTGGCGGGCTCCATCACGGTTGACGAGACCGAT
>CAIYZX010000022.1 GCA_903930745.1 uncultured Chloroflexota bacterium
CGGGCACCCATTGCGGCCAGCGAGCCCGCCGCCTCCCGGCCCAGGCCGGACGTGGGTCCGGTGATCACCACCGTCCGCCCGGCGAGCGGGCGTGTGCCGGCCGCCAGCGGGTCCGAGAAGCCGAAGAGCCGGCGCCGGACCCGCAGCCCGGTCCGCGTGAAGGAGGGGATGACGAGGATCTCGAGGACGGTGTCAACGAGGGTCGCAAGGAGGTTCATGCAGGGAGTTCGCAGCCGAGACCCGTCCGGATCGCCGCGCCGCGCGAAGAGACAGCCAACGGACGTACGAGCCCGCCCGAGGAGACACCCGAGATGCCGCGCCTGCACGAGACCCTTGAGACCCGCCTCCCGATCGATGACGCCTTCGCGTACATCGCGGACTTCGCCAACGCCCCGTTCTGGGACCCGGGCGTGGCGACCTCTGAGCGCCTGGACGGAGACGTCTCCGCACCGGTGGCCGTTGGCACGCGCTACCGCCTGGGCGTCCGGATCGGCGGCAAGGTCTCGCCGATGGAGTACCGGGTGACCGCCCTGGAGGTGCCCAACCGCGTGGTCCTCGAGGGCGCCGGCTCCGGCGTGACCGCCGTGGACGAGATCCGCTTCTCACCGGCGGCCGATGGCGGCACCCACATCGACTACGTGGCGGACATCCGCCTGGGCGGCGCGATGCGCCTCGTGGAGCCGCTCCTGGGCGGGACATTCCGGAAGCTGGCGGCAAACGCCATCGGCGGGATGCGCGCCACCCTGGACCAGCGCGCCGGCGCCGGCGCAGGAGCCGCCGACGTGGCCGCGAGGTTCGCGCTGTGAGGGTGGCCGTGGTTGGCGGCGGGGTGAGCGGCCTCACCGCGACGTACGCGCTGGCGCGCAAGGGCCACGACGTGACGCTCTACGAGGGCGAGCGCGAGGTCGGCGGGCACGTCGCCACGGTGGGCGTGGACGGTGGTACCGCGGGGCCGCTGAACGTGGACACCGGGTTCATCGTCTACAACGAGCCCACGTATCCGCGCCTCGTGGGCCTGTTCAACGAGCTGGGCGTGAAGACCCAGCGCAGCGACATGTCGTTCGGCTCCGCGTGCGCCGCCTGCGACGTGGAGTTCGGCTCGAGGGGTGCCGGCGGCTTCTTCGCCCAGCGCAGCCTCGCCGCCCGGCCCGCGTATCTGCGCATGTTCCCGGACATCCTCCGCTTCTACCGGGACGCCCGCGCCATCCTGGACGGACCGGACGAGACCGGCCTCACCCTGGGCGAGTACCTGGACGACCGTGGCTTCGGCAGCCATTTCCGCGAGCACTTCCTCGTGGCGATCACCGCGGCCGTCTGGTCCACCGCACCCGGGCGGACGCTGGAGTACCCCGTTGACTACCTCCTGCGGTTCATGGACAACCACGGGCTCATCGGCGTGGGCAGGGCGCACCCCTGGCGGACCGTGACGGGCGGCTCCAGGGCCTACGTGGACCGCCTCCTGGCGACGCTTCCCCCCGGAACCGTCCGCTCCGGCGATGCGGTGGTGGACGTGGTCCGCCACGTGGACGGGACGCAGGCCGCGGAGGTCCGCACGGCCGCCGGCACGCACGAGCGATACGACGCCGTGGTCATGGCCACGCACGCGGACACCACGCTCGCGCTCCTGCGGGACGCGGACGGCCCGGAGCGCCACGCCCTTGGGGGCTTCGAGTACAACCGCAACCAGGTGGTCCTGCACACGGACGCGCGGGTCATGCCGCGCCGCCCCGGCGCCTGGGCCAGCTGGAACGTCCACCAGGCGGCGTGCAACCCGCCGGGTGGCGAGGTCACGATGACCTACCACATGAACCGGCTGCAGGCACTTCCCGGCGAGACCCAGTGGTTCACCTCCATCAACCCGGGCGCCGCCGTCCGCGACGAGCTGGTGGTGAAGGCCCGCGAGTTCAGCCACCCGCTGTACACGCACCGGTTCCTGGAATCGCAGCGGGCCGTGGGCATGCTCCAGGGCCACCGCGGGACGTTCTACGCGGGTGCGCACCTGGGCTGGGGCTTCCACGAGGACGGATGCCGGTCCGGCTACCTCGCCGCGGACATGGTGGAGGCGTTCGCCGCGCCTGCGACGGCCCCGGTGGCCCCGCCGGCCCCGGCCACGCCGGCAGCGGAGACCGGCGAGGAGCTGGCCGCATGAGATCGCACCTGCTGGAGGGGACGGTCTGGCACCGCCGCTCCAAGCCGGTGGTCTACGCGCTCCAGCACGCGGTCTTCTATCTCGCCCTGGACCTGGACGAGCTGGACGATGTGCCGCGCCGGGTCCGCCTGGTCGGCCGCAACCGCCGCAACATCCTGGAGTTCCGGGACCGGGACCACTGGCCGCAGCCCGCCACGGACATCCGCGCCACCGTGCTGGACCACCTGCGCACTGAGGGCGAGGACCCCAGCGGCTGGCGGATCACGCTGGTCACCAACCCGCGCGTCCTCGGCTACGTCTTCAACCCGGCCAGCGTCTATCTCTGCCGGGACCCGAAGGGCGACCTGCGCGTGGTGGTCATCGAGGTCCACAACACGCACCTGGAGCGCCACCTCTACACCCTCCGGCCGCAGAAGCCGGGCCAGGCCTTCGTCTCCGGCATGGAGAAGGACTTCTACGTCTCGCCGTTCATCGACATGGAGGGCCGGTACGCCGTCCACGTGGACGACGAGCCGGGACGGCTCCGCATCGGCATCAACGAGCGCGACGCGGAGGGTCCCCTCCTCGCCACCAGCCTCGTCCTGGAGCGCAAGCGCTTGACCACCCGGACGCTGCTGCGGATGCTGTTGCGGCACCCGCTGATGACGCAGCGGACCATCGGCCTCATCCACGTCCACGCCTTCCGCCTCTGGCGCAAGGGCGTCCGGTTCCATCGCCATGGGCCGGCCGTGGCGGAGGCCAACGCACGAAAGCAGGCCGCACACGCGGCCGAGGGAAGGGCAGTCTCGTGAGCGTCGCGTCTCCCGCCACCGCGTCCGTGGGCTTCGCCGACCGGCTGCTCGCGCCGTTCGCCCTGCGGCTCATGTACCGCATCGCCGACCGCATCCGCGTTGGCCGTCTGACCGTCGTGGCGCCCGATGGGACCTCGCGGGTCTTCGGCGACGAGACCTCACAGCGGCGCGCTGAGATCCACATCCACGATCACGCGGCCGCCGCGCGCCTCCTGTTGCACGGCGAGACCGGCGCGGGCGAGGCGTACCAGGACGGCCAGTGGACCTCGCCGGACCTGGAGGCGCTCATCGAGCTCGCGGCGCTGAACCGCTCCGCCCTGGCGATGAACCAGGGCTGGTGGCGCCGCGCGCTGGGCGTTCCCCGCCGGCTTGCCCACGTGGCGCGCAGCAACTCCAAGGCCCAGGCGGCGAAGAACATCTCCGCCCACTACGACCTGGGCAATGACTTCTACCAGCTGTTCCTGGACGAGACGATGGCCTACTCCGCCGCCGTCTTCGACGACGCCCAGCCGGACCAGCCCCTGGAGGACGCCCAGCGGACCAAGTTCCGCCGGATCGCCGACGGCGCCGGGCTGCGCGAGGGCATGCACGTCCTGGAGATCGGCTCCGGCTGGGGCGGCTTCGCCATCCTGGCCGCGCGCGAGTACGGCTGCCGCGTGACGTCCATCACCATCTCGAGCGAGCAGCAGGCGCTGGCGCAGGCGCGGGTCCGCGAGGCGGGTCTCGAGCACCTGGTGGACATCCGGTTCCAGGACTACCGCGACATCGATGGCACCTACGACGCGGTGGTCTCCATCGAGATGCTCGAAGCCGTGGGCGCCGAGTTCTACACGACCTACTTCGAGGCCGTGGACCGCGTCCTCCGGCCTGGCGGCCGCTTCTCGCTGCAGGTGATCACGTTCCCGGACGTGGCCTACGAGACACAGCGGCGAGGCGCGAACTGGATCCAGACGCACATCTTCCCGGGCGGCCTCTGCCCGTCCCTGTCGGTGGTGGAGCGCTCGCTCCACGGCACGCGGCTGCTGCTGCGTGAGGCTCGGGACATCGGTCCCAGCTACGCGCGCACGCTGCGCCACTGGCGGAACCGGTTCATGGGGAACCTGGACAGGGTCCGGGCGCAGGGCTTTGACGACCGGTTCATCCGGACCTGGGAGTTCTACCTCGCGCTCTGCGAGGCGGGCTTCGCCGTGGGCCTCACGCAGGACCACCAGGTGGTGCTGGAGAAGGGCCGGGGGCTCGAACCCGCCTGACGCCGGGTCCGGACCGGCGTCGCCGGGTCAGTCAGGCTTGACCTGGCGGAAGCAGTCCGAGCAGTAGACGGGCTTGTCCATCCGCGGCTTGAAGGGCACCTGGGCCTGGTTGCCGCAGGACGTGCAGATCGCCACGAAGTACTCGCGCGGACC
>CAIYZX010000023.1 GCA_903930745.1 uncultured Chloroflexota bacterium
CCCACGGCGTGTGCACCGCGCTCCCCGCGATCCCGCGCAGCTCCGGGACCCATCGGCGGACGTAGTCGCCATCGGGATCGAAGCGCTGGCCCTGCAGGATGGGGTTGAAGACGCGGAAGTAGGGCTGCGGGTCCGTGCCGGTGGAGGCGGTCCACTGCCAGCCACCGTTGTTGGACGCCACGTCGCCGTCCACCAGGTGCTCCATGAAGATCCGCTCGCCCACCCGCCAGTCCATGAGCAGGTGCTTGGTGAGGAAGCTGGCCGCGATCATCCGGGCCCGGTTGTGGACGAAGCCGGAGCCTCGGAGCTGGCGCATCGCCGCGTCCACCACGGGGTAGCCGGTCCGGCCCTCCGCCCAGGCCCGGAGCTGCTGCGCGTCATCGCGATACGGGAGGTCGCGGAAGGCGGCCTGGAACTCCTCGCGGAGGACCCGCGGGTTGTGCCACAGGACGTGGGCGTAGAACTCGCGCCAGACCACCTCGTTCACGAAGACGCGGCGTCCCTCGCCAGCGCCCTCGGCCGCCTCCACCACCTCCACTGGGGACAGGAGCCCGAAGCGCAGGTCCTGCGAGATGCGCGACGTCCCGTCGAGGTCCAGGCGGTTGCGGTCGTCGTTGTAGGTGTCGATGTTCCGTGATGCCGTCCATCGGGCCAGCCGGTCGCGGGCGGACCGCTCCCCCGGGGTCACGAGGTTGCCGATGTCCGCCGTGGGGGCGCCAAGATCCGGGATCGCATCGGCGTGCTGTGGCTGGGCCCAGCCCGGCGCTCCTGGGATCCGCTCCGGCGCGGGGAGCACGGCGCGGCGGGGCCTCGCCTCCCACGCGCGGCGGAAGGCGCCGTAGACGCTGTACGGGCGGCCGTCCTGCGTGGCCACCTCGTCCGGCTCGTGGACGTAGAGGCCGCGCTTCGCGTGGGTGGTCACGCCGATGGCCCCGAGCGCCTCCGCGACCTGCCGATCCCTGGTCCGCCCATATGGCGTGGCGTCGCGGGTGAGATGAACGCCTTGCGCGCCGGTCTCCCGGGCGAACGCCGGCAGCACGTCCGCGGGCCTGCCGTGGAGGATCCGCAATCCGGCGCCCCGTTCCGCGAAGGCCGCGGACAGCTCCGCCAGCGTCTCGCGCAGGAACCACGCCCGGTTGGCGCTGGCGAAGCGCCCCTGCAACAGCGCCGGGTCCAGGACGTAGACCGGGGTGACGTGGTCCGCGGCGGCGAGCGCGGCGGTCAGCGCCGGGTGATCGTGCAGGCGGAGGTCGCGGCGGAGCCAGAGGATCGCGGTGGAGGACATGCCCCTTCTTCGGCCCAGCGGCCCCATCGGACGGGTCAGGCCGGGAGCGGGCCCTCCTCGTCCAGGCGGACGCGACCGAACGCCTTGGCGCGCAGCTCCACCCAGACGCCGTTCTGCATGTAGATATCGGCGCGACAGACGTCCAGGGCCGCCTCCTCCGATGCGGCGCGGATCAGCAGGACGGACGCGGTGACGTCCACGAACGCGCCGGCCTCCACGATGACGCCCGCACGGCGCAGCTCTGCGATGCGCGCGAGGTGGCGAGCCCGGAACGGGACGCGGGTCTCGGCGGCATCGGGGGCGTACGTGGCCTGGACGAACCAGATGGGCTCCAGGGAGGCGTTGGCGTTCTCGGTCACGGGGCGGTCCTCAGGAAGTCGGCGGCTCAGGCGGTGCGCTCAGCGACACCCGCCGACGCGTAGCGCGAGGGTAGCGCGCCGGCCCGCGCGCCCGCCGCCGTGCCTTGGGCTGGTCACGCCCCGGCGGGCTTGGTGGTGGCGGTGATCGCCCGTGGCGATGGATTTCGGACCATTCGTGCAACTCGATCGCCGGCACCGATCAGGACGACGGCGAAGCGCGCGCTTCAGCCCTCCGCGGGCCCGGTTCGCGTCGAAGTGATCGCCACGACCGATCGAAACGCCGAAGGCGACGGAAATCTATCGCTGGCACCAATCACGGCGGGACCCGGAGCTCCCCGCCAACCGGGACGAGTATCTTGGGCGCACGGTTGCGGATGCGGCGGCCGGCCACCGAAGGGGGGACGAGGCGGATGCGCTGGTTCACCAACGAGATCTACGAGGCGTGGACGAACGGCGATGACGCCGCGTGGGACGAGACGCTCGCCGCCTACGACAAGCACGTGGCGACGATCGCCCCACGCCTGCCACCTGATCTCCGGAGGCTGGCGACCGAGGAGCGCCTCCATCTCCACGACGCCGAGTTCACCTCCGTGGTCGTCGATCGTGAGGCGGAGACGATCGAGATGGTCCTCTGGCATGACGATGACCGTGCACTGCGCCTGCGCTTCGGGGGCGCCACGTTCGCCGAGGAGAACGTTCAGTTGATCGGGTTCGCCATCGAAGGGACGTTCGGCGAGACCAGGACGTGCATCCTGGCCCAGGAGATCGACATCGCCGATGACGGCCGGTTCGTGCTTCGTCTCCGGCTCTGGCCGTTCCACGAGTTCGGGGTCGTCTTCCGTTCGCTCGAGCTCGCGGAAGAGCCTGTCGTGACGGCCCGCGGCGAGCCGGCACGCTTCAGCTACGCGAACGAGCCCGCGGACGACTGACCGCCACGGCGCGACATGGCGCCAACCGCGCCGCGTGCGCCCGCGTCACGGTCTCGGGCTGGTCGTGTCCGACCCAGGATCAACGCCAGTGGCGCTCCCAAGGGCGAGCGTCGCCCGCCCAGCCTCCCAGATGGTGAGGACCGTCACCGAGTCTGGGCCAACGGGGGTCTCTGCGCTGACCGTCGCGTAGATCGCACGTCCTCCGAAGTCATCCGGTCCCCACGTCACGCGCACGTTCTCCCACGCCTGGCCGCCGTGCGCGTCAAGCAGGGCGGCGATGGCGGCTCGCGGGTCAACCTGCCGGTCCGTCATTGCGGCAATGGCCGCTGCGTCGTTTCGCTGAACCGCCTCGATGAAGTCGGCGATGAGCGCCTCCCGCTGGGCCTGGCCGGGGCCAGTGGATGGTGGCGCGGGAGCCGGCGAGCAGGCCGCGAGCGCCACGAGCACCGCGAGGATCCCCAGCACAACCAGAAGGCTCCCGGTGGACCGGGGAGCGGATCGAGGGACCACCAGCCGCCCCTCGCTAGACCATCGCCGGGTTGAAGACGAGCTCCCAGAGATGGCCCTCCGGGTCCCCGAAGTAGGCGGAGTAGCCGCCCCAGAAGGTCTCGTGTGGTGGCCGAATCGCGGTGGCGCCGGCGTCCAGGGCGCGCGCATAGAGGCGATCCACCTCGTCCGCGGAGCCCACGTTGTGGCCGATCGAGAGACCGGTTGGCGCTCGCGGCGAGACGCCCAGCCCGGCGTCGCGCGCGAGGCTGCCACGCGGCCAGAGCGCGAGCGTCAGACCTCCGGACAGCTGGAAGAACGCGACGGCGCCATCCGGGAACTCGGTGCCCACGATGTCCCCGCCCGGCCACCCGAGTCCGTCCCGATAGAAGGCCGCCGCCCGGTCCAGGTCATCCACCCCAAGCGTGAGCACCGTGATGCGCGGTTCCATGCCAACCCTCCGTTCCCGTGACGCTACACCAACCCCTAGTGGATCCCCGCGGAGTCCGCCTTGTGCGTCAGGAGTGGCGGCAAGTCTTGCGCCAATCGCCGGCGCACAGGCGGTCTGGCATCGGTGCTCTGTGTCCTCCACGTGCTGCTCGTTCCAGTGCCACTCCGGGTCTGCCTGCCAGTGCTCCAGCCACGCCTTGTGGAGCGATGCGATGTCGATGCCGAGGGTGCCTCCGACAGCGGCCGCGCATCCAGGCCCACAGTCATGCCCATCACCGCGGCGCGCTGCCTGATGACCTGCGATGGCGTCTGCGAGCGAAGTGGTGTCCATGGATCCAGCATCGCCGCCTCAAGAGTCCGACGCAAGCACGTGCCAGCCATCCCTGGCGCGCGGGGAGTCCGCGGCCGAGGGGCATCTACGGCTCCACGCACCCGGTGATGGGGCGCGCTTCGGCAGTTGGGAACGGACGACGTGACGCGCGCCACGTCTCCAGGTCGGCCGGGAAGAGGAGGCCGAGTGACCCGTCCGGTCCGATCACCAGCATCGACAGGTTCGACCAGTGTGGAATGCCCCCGCCGAACCTCACGACCCCAGTCGCAACGCAGCCTGGTCCCAGCGCCGCAACCTCACGGAGCGAGGCAAGCGCTGCCGGCGGTGTCACTGTGACCTCGGTCTGCGGCGGAATCCCGAAGAAGGCGGTGCTCTGACCTCGGTCAAGCAGCCGGATGTCGACCGGGGCGAGCGCCTCGTTGCGGATCACGACCGCGTGGTTCGCGTCGCTGGGGTCCAGTGCGCCATCTGCGATGGCCACGATGGCGAGGACGACGGCGATGAACGCGGGATACGCCGCCAGGACGAGCCACTTCCGCATCACATCCCCCGTTCACCGTCGATCGACGGGGAAAGCATCGACCCGCCCAAGTCGCGTCCATCAATTACCGCAGGCACTCCTGCAGGCGGTCCAATCCGTCCAACCTAGTTCGTCCAGCCCAACAGCGCTCCCGTGACCCGATCGAGCACGACGACGTAACCGCCGGCTTCGTCCACACAGGGACTCGCTAACGGGCCTGCGGACGCGGGCGGCGGGACCGCGCCGCACCGTCCCCCGGCCAGCTCAACCCCTTCGAGGCGGACCATCCACACGATCCCGCTCGCGGTGGGCTCAGACGCCTCGACAAAGGGGTTCGGCCCAACCTGCGCCCAGACGACCTTCGTCGCCGCTGTGGCTCCCGGAGCATTGGATCGTGCGAACGCAATGGCGGTATCTCGCGCCAGACTTCCCGGTGGTGGTGTCGGGGGCGCCGACCCTGCGTCCAGGGTCACTCCCGGAGTCGGCAGCTGGGTTGGCCGAGAAGAATCCGCCTCGTTGACCTGAGAGCACCCGACAAGGGCCAGGACGAGTGCTACGACCAGGACCATGTGCAGGGTCGCTGCCCGAACAGCCAGCTGAGAAGTCTCGTCATCCACGCGTGATGATGACTGCACGCCCATCCTTGGCGTCGACTTGGACGTTGGTGTAGAAGCCGCCAAGCACAACCAGGTGGACCTCGTACATGAGGTGCTGAGCTCCATTGGCGTCGAACGTGATCGCAAGGCCTGTAACCGTTGCCACAGCATCGTCGGGTGCCGCCAGCAGGGCGCACGCTGCTTCAACTGCGGCGGCCTCCGTGATCGTGGGTACCGGGGGATCAACGTACGGGCGCGTGAAATTCAAGAAGGCGTACACGACTCCCGTTGCCGGATTGACGGAGATACGGACCGAGCGCGGAGTTCGAACGCCATGCAGCACTTCCGTCCAAGTGACGGCATACTCCTTCGAGTCACCGTGGTCGATGAGGGCAACCGATTCCTGGAGCCCGCCCACGTCCAGCCCTGTCGCCGTCGCATAGCCAAGTGCAGATGCAACAGCATCTTGGTCGCTGATGACAACCGTAGGCGTGGTTGGCATGTCTCCAGCCAGCGCGAGTGCGAGGACATCGCCCGAATATGCGTCCACCGCGGCATCTACGGTCGCCGACTGCACCTCGTAGTAGCGGTGCGCCGCACCATCCCTGAGGCCAATGACGCGGAGATCGCCTTGATCGTGGGTGAGCTGACTCACAGCAGCCTTCGCAAAGCTTGCATCGACGCGAACGGCACGGCGCGGGTCGCCCGGATTGGCTCCCGCCACGGCGGCGACTGCGGCAACCGTGATGGTGGCAGTCACGACGAGCGCCGCGACGGTCTGGCGGTGCAGGAAACGACGCCTCATCGCAGGCACCTCAAGACCCGTATGCAGGCGGCACGATCGTTACGCCACCACCGTTGATGAAGTAGTTGTCCCATCCGTTTGCATTCCCGCCATTGAGGCTCGCGACGGTCAGGGACGCTGACAAGGCTGCCACCGCGACGGTGCTTCCCGCCCGGAGCTTCGCGAAGAACTTGTCGGCCCAAGCATCGCTCGTGGTGGCGCTGAACCCGACATCCGACGTGAACCCGATCGCTGAGTCGACGCCGTTGTAACTGAACGCGGTCTTTACGAGATTGGACTGCTGGGCATCTGCCAGATTGGGCCCGTTGTTGCCGGTGTTGCAGCCGGCGAAGACCATCAACTTGATCTTGTGAATGCTTGTCGCATAACCGGTCTTGAGGCACACCGCATCTGCGCCTGAGCAGGGACCCAGACTGCTGTTCGCATATAGCGCGGTCGTACATTGCGGGCCGTGCGCCGGATTGCACCAGGTGATGTAGCCGCCGTTGCCAGGGGTAGGTCCGTGGCCAAAATTGACCCAGACGGCGTCGGACTGGGCATCCGACGTTCCCATGGCTGCAAATACGTCTGTGTTGTTGGTCTGGAACGTGCCGTAACCGCTCAGACCGAGTTGCGCGAATGCCTTGCTCGCCGTCCCGGTCGTGTCCAGGGCATCAGGGCCTGGCCAATGGTTTCCGAATACGTCCGCCCATGGAGGGGTGTGCGTCGCAGCACCAGCACCGGAGACGTTGGCAACGAGGATGGCAAGGGCTAGCAGCACAGCTCGACGACCAGTCCGCCAACGGTCGCCCCTAGAGCCTTCAAGCAGGCTGTCACGTCTCATCTTTCCCCCTTCGCCGCAGCGGTCGAAATCAACAGCCGGACGCCTGCTTACCCTAGGCATTGCGCCGAACGAATGTCAAGAGCCCGACCGTCTGACACCGCCCTTCGCAACTGATCGCCGTGGGCCGACCTTCGGCGTCGGCCGAGTCCCGTGGAGTGGTGGACTCCGCCGGGTGCGGTTGCCGTCGAGGTCGTAGGTGTACGACCTGTGTCCTCATCCCGGAGGCAGACCCGCGCGAGTGCGGGCGACAGGCCGATGCGCAGGTCGCCGGAGGGTGCCACCCGGGAGCCGACGAGTGGGCCGGCCATGACCCCGTAGATCGGCTGTTCCCAGCCCATGTCGCACACGGTGTTCGTGCCGCCCACCAGCCGGAGAGGCGTTCCGGCGGCGAGCAGCCTGTCCGGCGACGTGTCCGCGTCGGCGATCGCGTACACGTACAGCGTGGCACCTTGCGCCACGAGTTCAGGGTCCGACTCGGGGTCCAGGTCCCCGAAGCGCAGGTCGGTCGCGGGGGCACACCGCTGCGTCCCCGCGAAGTTCCGCTCGCTTCTTCGGCCGGCACTCTCGGCAACGAGCCGGGCGTCGAGCGCGTCCTGCGGCTCGCTGATCCGTTCCCATGTCGAATGGGCTCGTTGTCCCACCGCTGCATCCCACCTGCGGGTCACCATCCTCGGGCCACGAGCCGCTCCTCGCACGACCTGCCAACCGCCTCATCGCTTGACATCGCGCTGCCTCACACCGTATGTTCACCTTGTTGGTCGGAAAAGCCCACTAGCCTGACTATATGAACCACCAAGGTACCGCCCCTATGACTCGAACCCACGTCGGCCGTCTCGCCGCCCTCGCCCTCGCCGCCGCCACCGTCGTGGCCGCCTGCGGGGGGACGGGGTCCAGCGCGGCGCCCGCAACGGCATCGGCCGATGCCGCCCCCACCGTCCGCTTCGGCGTCTTCCCCAACATCACGCACGCCCCGGGCCTCGTGATGCTCGCGGACGGCGGACCGCTGGCGAAGGCGCTGCCGAACGCCACCATCAAGGTGGAGTCGTTCAACAGCGGCACCAAGGCCGTGGAGGCGATGTTCTCCGACGCCATCGACATCACCTTCGTTGGCCCCAACCCGTCCATCAACGCGTACGCCCAGTCCAAGGGCGAGGCGGTCCGGGTGATCGCCGGATCCACGTCCGGCGGCGCCTTCCTGGTGGTCCGCCCGGAGATCGCCACCGCCGCAGAACTGAAGGGCAAGAAGATCGCCACCCCGTCCCTGGGCAACACGCAGGACGTGGCGCTTCGGGCCTGGCTCAAGGACCAGGGCTTCACCACGGACACCGCCGGCGGCGGCGACGTGTCGGTGGTCCCGCAGGAGAACGCGCAGACGCTGGAGACCTTCATCGCCGGCACCATCGACGGCGCCTGGGTCCCGGAGCCGTGGGCCACCCGCCTGGTCACGGAGGGCGGCGCGAAGGTCCTGGTGGACGAGGGCAGCCTGTGGCCGGACGGCAAGTACGTCACGACGCAGCTCATGGTCTCCACCAAGTGGCTGGCGGCGAATCCGGCGACCGCGAAGACGATCGTCGAGACGCTGATCGCCACCATCGACCAGGTCAACGCGGACCCGGCGGCGGCCCAGAAGACGGTCAACGCCGAGATCAAGAAGTGGACGTCCAAGCAGCTCAAGGACGAGATCCTCACCGCGGCCTGGGGCAACCTGACCTTCACCATCGACCCGATCGCCTCCTCCCTGGCGACGTCTGCGGCCGATGCCCAGGACCTGGGCCTGCTCAAGGACCCGGGTGACCTCAAGGGCCTGTACGACCTGACGATCCTCAACGACATCCTCAAGGCACAGGGCAAGCCGGAGGTGAGCGGCCTGTGAGACTCCTGCCGGCACTCGCCGCCGACGAGATGGCCGTGACCAGCCCCGTGGCGCCGGAAGGTGCCGCGGGGCGCATCACTGTTCTCATCGACGGCGTGACCAAGACCTTCGGCAGCGGCACAGGGACCGTGACCGCGCTGGACGACATCTCGCTCACCGTCAAGGCAGGCGAGTTCGTCTCCATCCTGGGCGCATCCGGCTGCGGCAAGTCCACCCTGTTGAACCTGGTGGCGGGCCTGGACGCCCCCACGCGCGGCTCCGTCCACCGCGCCGGCGACCCCTCGTTCATGTTCCAGGAGGCCGCCCTCTTCCCGTGGCTGTCCGTGGAGCGGAACGTGGAGCTGCCCCTCAAGCTGCGCCGCCTCCCCAAGGGCGAGCGGAGGGACCGCGTGGCGGAGCTCCTGGAGATGGTCCAGCTCACCGCCTTCGCGAAGCGCCAGCCGCACGAGCTCTCCGGCGGCATGCGGCAGCGCGCGGCGCTCGCACGGGCGCTCGCCAGGGACTCCGAGGTGCTCCTCATGGACGAGCCCTTCGGCGCCCTGGACGCCATGACGCGCGACATCCTCCACGACGAGCTGGAACGGATCTGGCTGGCCACCGGCCGGACGATCCTGTTCGTGACCCACAACGTGCGCGAGGCCGCACGCCTGGGCGACCGGATCGTGCTGCTCACCAGCCGGCCGGGCCGCGTGGCGGAGGAGTTCGCGGTGGACATTCCGCGGCCGCGCCGCATCGAGGATCCGGACGTGGCCGCGCTCGCGAAGCACGTGACCGCGCGCCTGCGCCAGGAGGTGGCCAGCCATGGCCGCTGACCTCCGCATGCTGGGCCGAAAGGGCGACAAGGGCGACCAGGGCGACACCGCCCGCGCCGAGGTCGCCGGGCTGGACGCCCTCGAGCAGCCCATCGGCCGCCGCGAGACCGTGCTCAACCGCGCCTGGTCCGCCATCTGGCCGAAGCTGCTGGCGATCGCCCTCGTGCTGGGTGGCTGGCAGGGCATCGTGGCCACGGGCTGGCGCCCGGACTACGTCCTCCCGGGGCCCATCACGGTCCTGGAGCGCCTGGCGCAGGACATCGGCACGCCGGGGCTCTGGCAGGCCATCGGCATCACCATGGTCCGCGGCGCCTGGGGCTTCGGGCTCGCGGTCGCCATCGGCGTCGTCGTGGGCGCGCTCGTCTCGAGGTTCGCGGTGCTTCGGGCGGCCATCGGCTCGCTCATCACCGGTCTCCAGACCATGCCGTCCATCGCCTGGTTCCCGCTCGCGATCCTGCTCTTCAAGATCAGCGAGGAGGCCATCGCGTTCGTGGTGGTCCTGGGCGCCGCGCCGTCCGTGGCCAACGGCCTCATCCACGGCATCGACCACATCCCGCCCGTCCTCCGCCGCGCCGGCCGCGTGCTGGGCGCCACGGGGCTCGACGAGTACCGCCACATCGTGCTGCCGGCCGCCATGCCGTCGTTCGTCGCAGGCCTCAAGAGCGGCTGGGCGTTCGCCTGGCGCAGCCTGATGGCGGGCGAGCTGATCGTGGTGATCGCCAACAAGACGTCACTTGGGCAGCTGCTGCAGGTGAACCGGGAGCTCTCGGACGCCGCGGGGCTGCTGGCGGTGATGCTGGTGATCCTGACGATCGGGATCCTGCTGGACAGCCTGGTCTTCGGGCAGCTGGAGCGGAACATCCGCGCGAAGCGGGGGCTGCTCGCCCGCTAGGGGTTCGCGAGACGCCCGTCAGTGCGGCAGCAGCGAGTCAGTGCGGCAGCAGCGCGTCCGGGTCCTCGAGGAGCTTGGCGACCTCTGCCGGGATGGCGCCCGCCACCACGTCCGCGATGGAGATCCGCTCCAGGACGCGGCGCAGGCCCACGCGCGTGGCCAGCCAGACGTCACGGAGCGCCGTGGCGGAGCCATGGAACGAGATGGCCTCCGGGCGCACGCCGCGGACGTCCGCGAGCGGCCCCTCCACGGCCCGGATCACGTCAGCGATGGAGACATCGGCGGCGGCGCGGACCATGCGGTACCCGCCAACCTGGCCGCGCTGCGAGCGGATGAAGCCCGCGCGGCGGAGGTCCACCAGGATGTTCTCGAGGTACGAGAGCGGGATCTCCTGGGCGTGGCTGATCTGCTCGGCCTTGAGCGGCGCGTCGCCGGACCGGGCGGCGATCTCGCACATCGCCCGGACCGCGTAGTCAACCTTGGCGGAGATCCTCACGGCGCCATCGTAGCCGAGCAGGGACTTCGAGCCCTGCGGGCCCCGCGAGCCGTGCCGACCTTGCGAACGAGCTGGGGCCGTGACGCCTCAGCCGATGCTGCCGGCGGAGATCATCCCGATGGCGGCCGCCGTGAGCGCGATCCCCGCCGCGTGGCTCCGCGTGAGCCGCTCGTGCAGGACGAGGATCGCCAGGATCACCGTGGTGACCGGGTACAGCGACGAGAGGACGGCCGCGATGGCCAGCTGCCCGGTCCCGGCGGCGAGGATGTACCCGGCGTTCCCCAGCATGTCCAGCGTGCCGATGCCCAGCAGGGCCAGCACGTGGATCCGGGCCATGCGCCACGGCTGGCGCCAGAGCCGGATCACCAGGAGCCAGACGCCGACCTGCAGGATGCGCATCGCCACGAGCGGGCCGAAGGCGGTCGCACCGGAGAGCTGCCCCATGCAGACGTTGAACATGCCGATGCCGAAGCCCGCGGCGAGCGCCCACTCGATGCCGCTGGGGTGATCCGCGTGCGCGCCGGGCGCCCGCGTGACGAGGACCACGGCGAGGAGGGCGAGGACGATGCCGCCCAGCACCATCGGCGCCGGGACGCCCTGCCAGAGGAAGCCCACGACGACCGGGATGACCGCGCCGAGGAGCGCCGAGACAGGGCTGACGACGCCCATGCGGCCAACCGCGAGGCCCCGGTACAGGGCGGCGATCCCCAGCATGCCCGCGAGGCCGCCGGCCATCGCCCACGCCAGGTCATGGCCGGACGGGAAGGGCTCGCCACGGAGCAGCGCGATCGCCGCCGCACTGAGGATCCCCACGGACTGCGTAACGGCGAGGGTGGCCATGAGCGGCGCACGCCGCGCCACCATGCCGCCCCCGAAGTCGCCCGCGCCCCACGTGAGGGCGGACATCAGGCCGTAGACGACGACCAGTGTCCCCGGGCCAAGGTCAGGCACCCGTGGCCGCCGGCCCCTGCAGCACCACCACGCGATCGGCATCCCGGTCGTACCGGTCCGACGTGGTGAAGTAGACCACCTGGAAGTCCGCGGCCAGCCGCCGGAGCAGGCCCAGCGCGCGCGTCGCGCGGTCCTCGTCCATCGTGACGAACGGGTCGTCGAGGAGGATGGGCGGGCGGCGGTCGCCGGTGAGGTGGCGGACAAGCGCGAGGCGAGCGGCAAGATAGACCGTGTCCAGCGTCCCCTGCGAGAGGACCTCCACGGGCACCCACGTGCCGTGCTCCGGGGCCATGACCTCGATGCTCAGGTCCTCGTCGCGCACCCGGATCTGCGTGTAGCGGCCGCCCGTGATGTCGGCGATGTCCGCGCTCATCGCGCGCTCCAGGAACCGGGTTGCCTTCTCCCGAGTCGCGGCCTCCGCCGCGTCGATCTCCGCGAGCGTCCGGGCGTAGATGCGCTCGCGCCGGCGCAGGGCGGCCAGCTCGGACCTCCAGGACGCGAGGCGCTCGGCAAGGCCGGCCACCTCGTCCGCGTCCGCCGGGTTCTGCTCGGAGCGCGCCCGTGCCGTGGCCTCCTCGTCACGTGCTCGCTCGTTCGCCGCCTCGCCCTGGGCCACCTCACCCTCGAGGCGGACGCGGGCGTTGGGCTCCCGGGCGATGGGCCCAAGGTCCGCCAGGGCGGCAAGGGCGAGGTCAACGTCGTGGCGGGCCGTGTCGCGGCGAAGGTCCAGGCCGTCGAGCGGCTCATCGCCAACCAGGCCACGGAGCCGTGCGCGCCGCTCGTCGATGGCGGCCATGTGGGCGGTCTCTGCCGCCAGGCGCTCCTCAGCGGCCTCGGTGGACTCCACGCCCACGGACTCGAGACCCGCAGCGCGCTCGGCCTGCCGCTGGCGCAGCTCTGCCTCCAGCTCCGACCGGCCACGCAGGCGCCGCGCAACCTCCGCGTCGCGCATGGTCCGCTCGGTCCGGCTTGCGCGGCTGCGGCGGAGTCCCTGCACGCTCAGCAGGAGGCCAAGACCCGCGATGACGGCGGACACGGCCGGGACGACAGGCCAGAGCCCGGGGACCCCTGCCTGGTCTGCCACGAATCCGCCGGCGGCCAGCGCCATG
The DNA here is from genome assembly GCA_903930745.1 of uncultured Chloroflexota bacterium. GTDB lineage: Bacteria > Chloroflexota > Limnocylindria > Limnocylindrales > CSP1-4 > CAIXZV01. The sequence continues at coordinate 12,718 of CAIYZX010000023.1, forward strand.
CCCAAGATCACCAGGAGTGCGGCGACGCGCGAGCGGCCGCGCCACGGCACCTCCGGCGGCACGGCGAACTCCACGTGGACCTCGTCAGCCAGCAGCCCCTCCAGCGTGGCGATCTTCGCGTCCGTCGTGCGGATCGCGTCAACTGCGATCCGCAACGCGGCCAGCGGCATGGTGGACGGATGTGCGCCGTCAAGGTCCGCGAGCTCCGTCCGTACGACGACCGCCGACTGGTAGGTGTCCAGGCGACGTTCCGCCTCCTCGCGCTCCGCGTGGAGACGCTCGGCACGCCGTGCCTTCTCCAGGAGCGCCCTGCGCTCGACCAGCATGGACTCCGTCTCGGCGCGACGGCGACGCGCGGCCGTGTGGGCCTCCCGGTCCCTGGCGAGACGCACCAGGGCATCCTCGCCGCCCTGGACCCTGGCTGCGGCATCCGCAACCGCCTCCTCCGCGACCTTGAGGCGGCCTGGGCTCCGGTCGCCACGCCCGCGGAGACCGTCCAGGGCCCGCTCCAGGCGCCGGCGTGCGCGCAGCGTGGAGCGGTCCGCGCCACTCAGGCTTGCGGCCAGCCGCTCCCGCAGGGACGTCTCGTCGCGGGCGATGCCGGAGAGCTCGTGGTGGTGCACGGAAGCGGTGGCCCGCAGGAACGCCTCTGACGGCAGGCCTGTGATCTCCGCGAGCGCGGCATCCGCGGCTGTGGCATCCGGGGCGGGCGCGTCGTCCAGCTCCAGGCGGACGGCGGCGCCCCGCGGGCCGAACTGCTTGGCGACGACGCCGTGGTGCCCCGCGCCGTCCTCGTCCTCCCAGGTGAATGCCATCGCAATGTTGGTCGTCGCATCCGGGGCGTCCCACGGCGCGAGGGTCGTGTCGCCCGCGTCGCCGGCAACGGGACGGGCGAGCACGATCTCGATGGCGCGGGCCAGGGTGGACTTGCCGGCCTCGTTGGGACCGCGGACGATGGTGAGGCCCGGGGCCAGCTCCACCTCGGCCACGCGATGGCGGCGCAGATCCCCGACGGAGAGGCGATCGATCCTCACAGCGCCACCTCCGCACCGGTCAGCAGGCGGGTGCCCAGGGCGAGCGTCTCGCGGAGCTCCATGGCCTCCGCATCCGCCTCCGGGTCGGCGGACGCGGCGGAGGCGGCAAGCTCGTCGCACCGGGCGCCCACCGTGCGCAGGAACGACCCCAGGACGGTCTGCGGTGCCGGCATCGGCGCATCCCACGGCGGGGCAATCGACCGGTCCTCCACCACGGCGAAGAGCGTCTCCCGGCGGAGGGCATCCTCCAGCACGCTCACGTCCAGGTCCAGCGCCGCATGCCGGCTGCCCACCAGGTGCAGGTCCAGGACCAGGTCGGCGTCAACGCCGACCCGTGCCGCTGCCAGCAGCGCCTCGCGCGTGGCCAACCCGTCCACGGCCAGCTCGCGGCGCTCATGGCGTGTCCGCCACGTGGTGCGCCGCTCCACGGCGGCGGTTGGTCCTGCCGGAGTCTCGCCAAGCGTCACGACGAGGACGCCGCCGGGCTCGTCCACCCCGATGCGGACCAGTTCCGGCGAGCCCGGGGTGGCCCAGGTCGTGCGACCCGCCACACCGGAGGCGGAGCGATGCGCATGGCCGAGGGCGAGATAGGCAAGCCCGGAAGCGGCGACCTGGGCCTCCGACAGCACGGGGGCGCCGTCAACCGCCGTCACGGTCCCGGCGATGCCGGCATGGGCGATGCCCACGACGTGCGGGGCGGCGGGCAGCGGCCCGGCAGAGCCGAAGAGCGAGACCACGAGGCCCTGCGCCTGCAGGTGGACCCACGGCCGCTCCGACGTCAGCACGGTGACGAGGTCACTCCCCGCGGGCGACCCGGCTAGCACCGAGAGGTCATGGGCCCGATGGATGGATGCGGCGTCCCAGGGGTCCGAGCAGCCGGTGGTGATGACCACAGGAATGCGCGCCGCGACGAGCCGGCCAAGCGCGGATCCAACCCGCTCGGCCGTGCGGCGGTGCTGGACCTGCGAGTCGAAGAGGTCACCGGCCACCAGCACGGCCCCAACGCGCTCGGCCAGCGCGAGGTCCACCACGCGCTCGAAGGCGGCTGCCTGGCGCTCGCGCTGGACCGGGGCGGTATCGCCGAGGCCAAGGTGGCGGGCACCCAGGTGGATGTCGGCGGTGTGCAGGATCCGGAGCATGCGTGCGTAGCCTCCCTGTCACACGGGGCGGCGTTCGCGCGCCGCGCCGGGGTCCGCGAGCCCCGGGACCGGTGTGCCGGCCAGGCCCTCGAGGGATCGTCTCCGACCACCCGTTGGCCCCGGCGCG
>CAIYZX010000024.1 GCA_903930745.1 uncultured Chloroflexota bacterium
ACCTACGCCGCAATCGGGGGCGAGGACGATGCGCCGGTGCGCGTGCCCGCGGGCTTCCTGGGTCCCGAACCGGGCCGGCCTGCCATCCGCGAGGTGACCGTGGAGGTGGACCGCCGCCTGGACGCACTGGTCCCGGCCTTCGACCGCCGCAACGGCACGGATCTGTACGCCGCGACGCGGGCACAGATCCCGGGGCGGGCAGCCACCGCAGCCGCGGCAGGACGTGCACAGGACCCCGCACGGGACCCCTCGTGAGGACGATACTCGCCTGACAACGGCCCACGGCCGGCCCAGGCGCGCGACACAGAGCGAGAGGCAATGAGCGACACGGCAGACGTCATCGTCATCGGAGCAGGCGTCCAGGGATCCAGCCTCGCGTTCCACCTCGCACGCAAGGGCGCCAGCGTGATCCTGTTGGAGCGGACCACCATCGCCGCCGGCGCATCGGGCAGGTCCAGTGGCCTCGTCCGCGTCTACTACGACCTGCTGGCGGAGGCGCGCCTGGGCTGGGCGGCGCAGGCCTGGTTCCGCGAGTGGGGCGAGCGCGTGGGCGGCGAGTGCGGCTTCACGAAGACGGGCTTCCTCTGGATCGAGTCCGCGGACCACCGGGAGCGCGTGGAGGCCAATGTGGCCAGCCACCGGGCGATGGGCGTGGACAGCCAGGTCATCGGCCCGGACGAGATGCGCAGGCTGTACCCGGCGCTGGCGGTGGGCGACGAGGTGGCCGCCTGGGAGCCCGAATCCGGCTACGCGGACCCGTCCATGACCACGGCCTCGCTGGTGGCGGCGGCGAAGCGCCACGGGGCGCGCTTCACGAGCGGCGCGGAGGTGACGGCGATCCGCACGGCGGGCGGGCGGGTGACCGGCGTCCAGACCACGAAGGGCGACTTCGACGCCCCGGTGATCGTGAACGCGGCCGGCGGCTGGGCGAAGCGCGTGGGCGAGCTGGCGGGCGTGGACCTCCCCATCACGGTCTGGCGCCACGACACGGGCTACCTGGGCATCCCCACCGAGGTCCCGCGGCCCATCCCGGTGGTCATCGACGTGGCCAACGCCCAGTACAGCCGCCCGGAAGGCGGCGACATGATCCTCGTGGGCCTCGAGGACGACAACCAGATGGGCGGCAGCGCCGATCGCGACACGGCCGATGCGGCGCCCACCTTCCGCGACCGGGCGGCGGAGCGGATCGTGACCCGCTTCCCAGGGCTCATCGACGGCACGTTCCGCAGCAGCCACTCCGGCCAGGACGGACTCACGCCGGACCAGCGGGCGCTCCTTGGCCCCGTGGGCGCCGCCGGGCCCGATGGCCTCTATCTCGACTGCGGCCACTCCGGGACCGGGTTCAAGACGGCGCCCATCATCGGCCTCGCGATGGCCGAGCTGATCCTCGATGGCGCGGCCACGTCCGTGGACATCGGCCCGTTCGCCTTCGACCGGTATCGCGACGGTCGCCTGCTCCGCGGCGAGCACGGCGAGGAGGTCACCTGGCGGTAGCGGGCGGTCGGCACCCGGAAGCCACGCCCGGCACGCTGCAGAAGGGTTGCGAAGGGCCGCTGGCGCAGGCCGGTATACTGCACCCGCTTGGTCGCCATTCCCGCGGCCCGGCCTTCCCTGATCTCGCTTGACCCTCCCGCGGCGCCCCCGCCGCTGCACCTCTCGCCCCGCCGGCCCGGTG
>CAIYZX010000025.1 GCA_903930745.1 uncultured Chloroflexota bacterium
GATCCCGATGGGGATCCGCTGGATCGAGAGGAAGTACAGCCCCTGCGTGAACGCGATCCCCATGATCCCGTACGCCGCGAGGAGCGGGACCTCCGCGCGCCGCAGCCGGATCGCGGCGGGGTTCGTCACCGCCACGAACAGGAACAGCAGCACGAAGGCGCCGGCCGCCCGTAGCTGGGAGAGGTCCGACGGGCCAAGGCCCGCGATGAGCATCCCCTTGACCACGGTGCCGTTGAAGGCGAACAGGATCGCCGCGGCCAGGTAGAGCGCGTAGCCCCGCGCGTCGCTCCGGACCGGCCGGGAGGATGGAGCGACGACGGGAAACGACTCCGCGAGCTCCGTCACCCGGTGATGCCGTTCGCCTGCGCGTAGGCGTCGCAGATTCGCGCGGCCTCGGCCGGGTCGTCCGTGACCTGCAGCAGGTCCAGGTCCGCCTCGGCGATCATCCCGGCCGGCAGCAGCGTGCTCCGTGCCCAGTCCACCAGGCCCTGCCAGTACGCGCGGCCCACGAGGACCACCGGGAAGTTCCGGACCTTGCCGGTCTGGATCAGCGTCAGCGCCTCGAACATCTCGTCCAGGGTGCCGAAGCCGCCGGGCATGATCACGAACGCGTCCGCGTACTTCACGAACATGGTCTTGCGCGCGAAGAAGTAGTGGAACTGGACGCTGATGTCCACGTACGGGTTGATGTGCTGCTCGTGCGGAAGCTCGATGTTGCAGCCGATGGACAGCCCGCCCGCGTCCTGGCAGCCACGGTTGGCCGCCTCCATGGCACCCGGTCCGCCGCCCGTGATCACCGCGAAGCCGCGGGCCCCAAACTCGGCGCCGGCCTTGCGGGCCAGCTCGTACTCCGGGCTCCCCTCCCTCGTCCGGGCGGACCCGAAGACGGCCACCGCCTTGCCCACGCCCGCGAGCGCCTCGAACCCCTCCACGAACTCCGAGAGGATGCGCAGCGCGCGCCACGGCTCGGAGTCCAGGAACGCGGGCCGGCCGCGCGACGGGCCAAGGAGCTTCTCGTCCTCCGTGGTCCCGGCCACGCCCATGCGCTGGGCGGCCTCCGGGCGCATCGCAACACGGCCGCGGACGGCCCAGGGCGTGGGGTGGATGATCGGCTCGTCGCTCATGGCGGAGAGGATGCCACCGGCGCATGGCGCGCGGGGGGCCTGTTGCGCGTGAGAGGGCGGCCGCGCCTGCCCTACTTCGGCCCTGCCAGCCACGCCTTCCAGGCGGCCTCGTCCTTGCCCGCGCTCACGTGGTCGCCGTAGCGGACCAGCGGCAGGCGGAGGAGGCGCACATCGGACAGCAGGCGGCTCGTGATCCCGGCGTCGTCCATGGACAGGTAGCCCAGGCCCTGCTCCTTGTACGGCTTCGCGTCCGTGTCGATGCAGGCCGCGGCCCCCAGGCGCTCCGTGAAGCGGCGCAGCTCGCCCACCGCGATGGGCTTCTTGCGGAGGTCCACGAAGTGCACCACGATCCGGCGCTCGCGGAAGAAGCGCAGCGCGGCGCGCGTCGCCTGGTTGTCCTCCATGCCGAAGACCTGGATGTTCGGCATCCTCTTCGTGGGGCTGTTGCCCAGCGGCGCGGGCATCAGGCGGGCTCCAGCGCGAAGACGGGGATGTGGCGCGACGTCTGGCGGGCGTACAGCTCGTACCCCGGGTAGCCGGCGGCGGCCAGGCCCCAGAGGCGGGCGCGCTCGTCGCCCTCGGTCTCCCGGGCCTGCACGGCGCGCCGTCGTGGCCCGTCCAGCACGTGGGCCGCCGGGTTCGCCCGGAGGTTCGCGACCCACGCGGGCTCCCGGTCGGATCCCGCGTTGGACCCGATGACCACGAGCCGCTCGCCGTCACGGAACGCGTACAGCGGGACCTGGCGCTCCTTGCCGGACTTCGCGCCCGTCATCACCACGATGATGTTGAGGACGCCGAAGTTGGAGCCCACGAACCAGCGCCCGCCGGTGAGCCGGTAGACGTGCGGGTGGAGCCTCGTGATGAGGCGGCTGGTGCCCACGGCACCGATGAGCCGGTATGCGGCATCGGGGAGTCGCTTCGCCATTCGCGCAGGGTAGCGCCTTGGCCGCGTACCATGGCGGACAGGAGGTTCCCCACGTGACTGTCTGGTTCACCGTCTCCCTCGACGACCGCCCCGGCGCCCTCGCCGCGGTCGCCAACGCGCTGGCAGAGCGCAACGTCAACATCACCGGGATCGTCGGCGTGGCCGAGGACACCGATGGCGCGCTGATGCTCACCACCAGCGATCCCGCGGCCACCCGCGAGGCCTTCGCCGCGCTGGGCATCCGCTACGAGGATCACGATCCCGCGGGTGCGGAGCCCACGTCGCTGTCCATCTCGGACCTCGTCGCCGGCCGGAACCCCTAGCCACCGTGCCCCGCCGCAATCCCCGCCCCCTCCCGCCCGCGGTCGCCGTCCGCCTGGAGCTGCGCGACGAGCCGGCCGCGGTTGGCTCGCTGATGACCGCCCTTGGTGCCATCGGCGGCCGCGTCCGTGCCCTCGCCACCATCCGCAGGGGCGGCATGGCGGGCCCGGAGCCGGATGACCCCACCACCGTCACCATCGAGGTGGAGGTGGAGAGCGTGGACGAGGCCGCGGTCGTGGCGGCGCTCAACACCGTGGCCGAGGTGGAGGCCATCCACCTGACCCGGCCGATGGGCAAGATCTTCGGCAAGCGGATCATCGTGGTGGGGGGCGGCGCGCAGGTGGCCCAGGTGGCCCTTGGCGCCGTGACGGAGGCGGATCGCCACAACCTCCGGGGCGAGCGCATCTCCGTGGACACCATCCCGCTCGTGGGCGAGGAGCACATCGCCTCGGCCGTGCGCGCCGTCGCGGACCTGCCGCGCGCCAGGATGCTGGTCCTTGCGGGCTCCATCATGGGCGGCGACATCAGCCGGGCCGCGGACGAGCTGCGGGCCGCGGGCGTGCCCATCATCGCGCTCAACATGGTGGGCTCCATCACGGACCACGTGGACCTCGTGATCAGCGATCCCGTCCAGGCGGGCACCATGGCCGTCATGGCGGTCGCGGACACGGCATCCTTCGAGCTGGCCAAGCAGAAGGGCCGCCGCTACTAGCCGGCCAACCCGGCATGTGCCGGACCCACCGGAGTCACGGGAGCCACGGGAGTCACCGCCGGATGCGCATCGCCACCTGGAACGTCAACTCGCTCAAGGCCCGCCAGGAGGCCGTGGAGAAGTGGCTGGAGCGGGCGGCGCCGGACGTGCTGCTCATCCAGGAGACCAAGCTCTCCGATGCCGATGCGCCGGTGATGCCCATGCGCATGCTGGGCTACGAGATGGCCCACCACGGCGAGGGACGCTGGAACGGCGTGGCCATCCTGTCCCGCGTGGGGATCTCGGACGTCGTCACGAACTTCGGCGACGGGCCCGTGCGTGACTCCTCCGCCGGCGCGCAGCTCGCGGTGTCCGAGGATGACTTCAACCCGTTCGGCGAGGCGCGGATGGTCTCCGCGATCTGCGGCGGCGTCCGCGTGGCCTCGCTGTACGCCCCCAACGGGCGCGAGGTGGGCTCGCCGTTCTTCGAGGGCAAGCTGCGCTGGTTTGAGCGCCTTCGCCGCTGGCTGGACGAGACGCAGTCGCCCGATGCGCCCATCGTCCTTGGCGGCGACTACAACGTGACGCCCGCGGACATCGACGTCTGGAGCCCGTCGCGCGCCCACGGCGGCACCCACGTCTCCCCGGACGAGCGGGCCGTGCTCGCCGCGCTGCGGGACTGGGGCCTCGTGGACACGTACCGCGAGCACCACCCGGAAGGCGGGCGCTACTCCTGGTGGGACTACCGCGCGGGCATGTTCCACCGCAACGAGGGGATGCGGATCGACCTGCTCTACGCGTCCGCACCGGTGGCGTCACGCGTGGTCTGGGCGGAGATCGACCGGGAGGCGCGCAAGTCGCCGCCCACCCCGTCGGACCACACGCCCGTGGTCATCGACCTTGACGAGCCGGGGCTCCCCTTCGAGGCCGGCTGGACCGGCGCCATGGCCCGCATCGCCGCCCGGACGAAGCCGCGCGCCTGACGCCCGCGGACTCGCTGGTCTCCGCCCGCCTTCAGACCGAGTCCGGCTCCAGCTCCAGGTCGCTCGTCGCGGCGTTCGCGACGCCTGCCCGCACCACGCGCAGGGCGGCCACGCCCACGAGGCCGGTGACCACCACGGCAACGCTGAA
>CAIYZX010000026.1 GCA_903930745.1 uncultured Chloroflexota bacterium
CAGACTGCGTCCACGTGAGGGTGACCGGCACGTCCGTCGTGGCGGCGGCGGTGGGCAGGACCGCCCCGATCCGCAACGCCAGCTTCGGCGCCGCGAGGACCGGTGCCGTCCGGTCGATCACCGTGAGGCCGGAGTCCACCGAGGCGGCGGGGCCGGCGTTGCCCACGAGGTCCGACGTGGCACCTGCCGCGATCCGGATCCCGGCGGTCCCCTCGCCGCACCCGGACAGGCCCAGGGCCCAGGTCACGTTCGTCAGCCGGCTGGGCGCCATCGGCGAGCATCCGGTGGCGGTGCCGAATGCCGAGAGGTCGCCTGCCTCCAGGCCGGACACCGGCCGGTCGAAGGTGACGAAGTACGTGGCGTGCTCGCCATTCGTTGCCGAGCTGGTCTCAATCGCCGCACCGGGCTGCGAGGCGTCGAACAGCATGCCGACATGCAGGATGAAGGTGCCCTCCGTGTCCGTGGGGTACGAGGTGGACACCCGGATCCAGTACGTCGTGGAGGCCAGGGCGTCGAAGGCGAGGCGCGGGTCCAGCGGCGTCCAGGCCGCCCCGTTGAAGGTGGCGACCTCCGAGAGGGCGTTGACGGTGCCGCCCGTGTAGACGCCCACCGTTGCAGCGGACAGCGTCCCGCGGGTGACGGTGACCTCCACCCGCTGGTCGCTGGAGGAGTTGAAGCGGTACCAGAGCGAGGTCATGTCCGTGGGGCCGTTGACGCTGGGCTCGCCGGTCTCCTGGACGGGAGCCGCCGAGGTGTCACCCGATGCAGACCCGTAGTCGCCGAAGTTCCCCTCGGCACCCTGGACCAGGCTGGCCGCGTTCGCGAACAGGTCGTTCGTGGCCTGGCTGTGGAGGTACACGACCGGGTCACCCGTTACGATGCCGGCCGTGGCACCCGCAGGCACGAGGCTGCTCCCACCGCCGCCGTTGCCGCAGTAGGTCTCCGAGTTGGAGCCGGAGGGGCACGCCCCACCTCCGCCGCCGCCCCAGCCGCCGCCTCCGCCGCCCGCGCCGGCCCACCAGTAGTCGCCGATCGCGTACCCGTTGTCACTGGCGCCCTGGCCGCCGCCGCCGAAGCCACCGTGACCGGCGCTCACACCTCCGGTGAGGGACGCGGGCGTCGTGCCGCCTGCAGCGCCATACCCCCCGCCGCCGGCTCCATTCCGGAGCGTCCCGTTGGCTCCGGCACCACCTGCCGAGCCGCCCGGCGTGGCGCCTGTGGCGCCGCCGGACGTGAGCCCTCCATTGGCCCCGGTCAGCGTTCCGCCGCAGCAGGCCCCACCGGACCCACCGCCATAGGCACCACTGGTGCCGCCGTTCCCGGCGGTGGAGTACGGGTAGGCCGGATGGTTGCCACCTCCTCCACCGCCGCCTGCGACCACAACCGGCGACGCGACGTGGCTGGTGAGCGAGAGCGCCGAGTAGCCACCGCCTCCGGATCCGCCGGTACTGGAATCGGTGGCAGTGCCGCCGTTGCCGCCGACGGTCACGTACACGGTGGTCCCCGGGGTGACCACCAGCACGCCTGTGATCGTGGCGCCCTTGCCGCCCGTGGAGCCGCGGCCGTCGCCGCCGTTGCCACCGCGAACGCGGTAGAGCATCCGCGTCATCCCATCCGGCACGACGCAGGTGTAGTTGCCGGCGACGGTCTGTGTGAAGTCCGCACACGAGGGGGCCGTGGCCAGCACCGGCCCCACGAGCGGACCGGCGAGGAGCCCCGAGGCTCCAACCGCAAGGGAGGCCGCCATGGCCGTGAAACGTGTGACGTGCATGGTCGTGGTGCTCCGGGCAGGTGGCTGGCGCGCCCACGCCGGACCCCGCCGCAGGCGTGACCCCATCACGACATAACGGAATGTCAGGTTCGAGGGTCCGTGGTCCCGCAGCCCCGTGCCGCCCGCGCAGCCCGGTGCCGGTGGCGTCCTACGCGGCCCGGCGCATTGGTCCCGTGAGGCGCCCTCGGCCCGGCTGGCGCGGACTGAGCGACGAGAGGCGGGCCAGCCAGAGGCCCAGCACGATGACGGCGCCGCCCACCACCTGCGGCCAGCCCAGTGGCTCCGCGAGGAAGATGACGCCCAGGAGCACGGCACCGGGCGGCACCAGGAACTGGGTGACCGTGGCACGCGTGGGGCCGATGTGGCGAATCGCGTTCCAGACCAGCACGTTGGCCACGCCCGCGGCCATGGACCCGGAGTAGACGACGGCGACCATGGACGCGGCGGTCCAGCCGACGGGCCCGCGCGTGAGCAGGTCCCAGGCGCCCAGGGGGACAAGGACCAGCGCGCCGCCCAGCACGGTCCAGGCGGTGGTCTGCAGCGGATCCACGCGCGCGAGCAGTCGTGTGCCCAGGACCGGGTAGACGGACCAGATGACGGCCGCGAGGAGCGTGAGCCCGTCGCCCAGCAGCGAGGAGCCCAGCGTGATCTCCTCCCCTGCGCCGATGACGATGGCCACGCCCGCGAAGGCGACGAGCGCGCCTGCGAGCTTGGGGGCGGTGAGCCGGTCGATGCCCACGA
>CAIYZX010000027.1 GCA_903930745.1 uncultured Chloroflexota bacterium
CGGAAGACGCCGCTCTGGCTCGTGTACTTCTGCAGCGTGCCCGCGACCAGCGTGTTGAAGTTGTTCACGCTGCGCACGTCGTCCGGCGGGAAGGCGCGCTCCGGGTAGGACCCGAGGTCGATGACGCAGTTGTAGATCTCGAGGGGGATGTCCGGGATCAGTCCATCCTCGGTCACCCAGCCGGTCCCAAGCTCCGTGCCCAGGGTGTGGGCGAAGACGCCGGCGGCGATGGCCGCGCGGTCCACGGCACCCAGCTCCACGGCGGCCGTGAAGGCGGCCATGGGCCCGTCGTTGACGATGCCCACCACGCCGTCCGCGCGGACGAGGGGCGCCAGCAGGTCATTGAGCACGGTGAGGCGGCGGAACTGCTCCTCGTACTGCGCGCCCAGGTGGTTGCGCATGCCGCGGGTCTTGTAGACCTCGCCGCCCACGATGCGGTCCTTCACCACCACGTCCGGGAAGCAGACGCCGATGGCGTCGAGCGTGAACGCCGGGTCCGCCAGGGGCTCGCCCGCGGCGACGGCCGCGAGGATCGTGGCGGTGTCCACGCCGTGCGCGTACGCCGGGGCGAGGGCCGCCGCGAGGGCCGCCGCATCGGGGGTGGCGCCGCGCATGCAGGCCGCCTCCAGGCGGAGGAGCCGGGCGAGGGCGATGACGGGGTCGATGAGCTCCGCGACCTGGTGGAACGCCGCTGGGAACCAGTCGTACTCCACGAAGCGGACGGCCTTGCCGTCCACCGCGAGGGCCAGCTTGATGTCCGTGCCGCCGATGTCGATGCCGCAGATGGTGGTCCCGTCAAAGCCGCCCGTGGAGAGGTCGCACAGGTCTGCGATGCGCCCGGTGGCCCGCGCCGCAGCGCCCATCGCGCCCACGCTCGCGCCCGCGCCCACGGCGTCGGCGGCATCGGCGTCGGCGGCATCGGCCGCATCGGTTGCCCCGTCCTCCGCAAGCCGCACCGTGAACCGGCCAAGCGACGGCGCATCCGGCGGCGAGACCGCCTCGTCCATCCGCTCGGACACGTTGACCGCCCGCCCGTACCCGGGCCGCGCCAGCCGCGAGGCGGCCCCAACGCCAAACGCCCGCTCGAAGACCGCAGCGAGGTCCGCGCCCTCGGTCCCGTGCGCGCCGTCCGCCCGGAGCGAGAGCCCGCGCCCGCCCACCGTGGAGATCACGTTGTAGAGCGCCGCGAGGACGTACTCCTCCACCAGCGCCCGCTCGTCCGGCGCCAAGGGTGCGAGGTGCGGCAGCCGCAGGCGGTACACCCGGTCATCGCCGCCGAACCCGTCCACGCCCACGCGCAGCACGAACGACCCCTCGACGGGAAGTGCCTCGAAGGCGGCACGGACCGTGGAGATGTAGACGGGCGCGCCGCCGGCGGCGACGGCAACCAGTTCGCGGACAACCTGACTCACGGGCGGGCTCCCCGGGCCGGGTCCGCGAGGCTCATCGCGTGGCCAGGCCCTGCGCTTCGAAGTAGGACTGGAAGACGGCCAGCTCCGCGGGCGAGTACGACGTGGTGACATCCGCGAACTCGTGCGGCATCCCCATGCGGCGGTACTTGGCGCCCGCGAGCGGGTTGAAGTTCATGAGCTCCACGGGGAGCGCAGGATCGATCTCGTGGACCAGCGCGGCGATCGCCCGCAGGTTCTCCTCGGTGGCCGTGTATCCGGGCACCAGCGGCACGCGGATCAGCAGCCGGCCCGTGCCCGCGAGGAGCGGGGC
>CAIYZX010000028.1 GCA_903930745.1 uncultured Chloroflexota bacterium
ATCGACGGCCTGGGGCCCATCGGTGGCCTGGACCACGCCCCTGGCGAGTACCTGGAGGTGGCCTCCATCGTGCCGCGGACGGAGCTCCTGGCCGCCCTGCTGACGGCCATCGGGCGGGACCCGGAGGTGAAGGCCTGGCGCGCGGAGCGGATCGCCCGGAGTGACGGCGCGCCAGGCGTCCGCGGTGCGACGGGGGCCGGCGCATGACCCGGCGCAGCCTGATCTCGTCCGGCGGCCCGTGGGAGCTGCGCGGCGGCTACTCGCGCGCCGTCGCCCAGGGCGACGGCTGCTGGGTGGCCGGCACCACGGACGCGGGCCCGGACGGCGTCTCGCAGCACCCGGGTGACGCCGGGGCGCAGGCCCGCGCCTCCTGGGCCATCGTGGCCCAGGCGCTGGCCGATGCGGGCTTCGCCCTCGAGGACGTGGTCCGGACGCGCATGTACGTCACGGACCCGGCCGATGCCGATCCGGTGGTCGCCGTCCACGGCGAGCTCTTCCGCGACATCCGCCCGGCGGCCACGCTCCTCGTGGTGGCGCGGTTGATCCACCCGTCGCTGCTCGTTGAGGTGGAGGCGGACGCCCGCCGCAGCTGACGCGGCCCGGGAGCCGGGCCGGGGCCCGGCCTAGGCCAGGTTCAGGTACCGCGCGATCGCCACGAGCGCCACCCCCGCGAGCAGGCCCAGGAACAGGTTCCGCCGCCACCAGACGATGACAAGGCAGACGAGGACCCCTGCGGCCTCCACGTCCAGGTGGAGCACCTGGGTCCCGGCTGGTGTCCTCGTGACGAGCGTGTTCGCGGCGGCGATGGCGGCGAGCACGGCGGGTCCCACCAGCCGCAGGTAGAGCATGGCGCGCGGCGGCAGCCGGTCCATGCCGGGGGCCAGCAGCGGGATCGCGCGCATCGGGTAGGTGGCCAGGAACATCAGGCCGGCGAGGGCCACGAGCTCGGTCTTCACCGGGCACCGCCATCGGTCGCGCCATCGCCATTGTCATCGCCGGCGTCGCCACCGTGGTCCAGCGCGGCCACGTCATGCAGCGCCGTCTCGATGTCCACGGGCGTCCCGGCCACGTCACTGTCCGGGAGCGTCTCGTGGTGGCCGGAGCCATCCGGCGCCGCGCCCCGATCAGGGACCAGCATCCCGGCCAGCGGTCCCAGCACGCCGCCCGCCACGATGCCCGCCGTGGGGCTCGCCAGGAGCGAGAGGGCCACAGCGAGACCCGCGCCAACGGCCGCCGCCACCAGCTCGCGCCGCCCGGTGATCAGGCCCACGCCCAGGCCGCCCATCGCCGCCGGGAAGACCACGTCCAGGCCCAGGGCCGCCGGGTCCGGGACGATGGCGCCCAGGGTGCCTCCCAGGAACGTGGCGATGTTCCACGGGACGAAGACGCCCGCGATGGCCGCGATCCAGTACCCGGGCACGTCCACGCGGTCCAGCTTGTGGAAGTGGCCCGCGGAGAGCGCGAACGCCTCGTCCGTCAGGACGTGCGCCATGACCACGCGCTGCAGGAAGGGGAGGCGGCGGAGCCGTGGCGCCAGCGCGGCCGAGTAGAGGAAGTGGCGCGCGTTCAGGAAGAACGTGAGGACGGCGATCAGCGCGAACGGCATGCCCGCGACCACGAAGCCCACGGCCGCGAACTGCGAGGCGCCGGCGAACGTGATCACGCTCATCGCCTGGGCCTCGATGAGCGAGTACCCGGCGTTACGGGCGGCGAGCCCGAAGACGAAGCCGAACCCGGCGACGGAGACGCCGATGGCAGCCGTGTCCAGCCACAGCTGGCGGCGTGCCGCGCGAAGGTCCACCTACTTGAGGAAGGACTTCCCGCAGGTCCCGTCGCAGACGGTCACGACGGCGTGCTTCTCGGTGGCGTAGCCGGC
>CAIYZX010000029.1 GCA_903930745.1 uncultured Chloroflexota bacterium
GCGCCGCACGTGAAGGGTCGCGGCACGTTCCAGTTCGTTCTTGCGAAGCCCCTGCCGATGGACGTCATTCGGGCCATCGTCCAGGCGCGCGTCGCCGAGGTTCGCGCCGAGGGGTGACCCACGCCACGCGCACCGCCAGGTCTGACGGGCTGGCGGCAACGGACCTCGCGCAGCTGCTGGACCTCGTCCGCGTCTGCTGGCCGGACGACGGGTTCTCCGCGGACGACCTGGACCACGCGATGGGCGGTGTCCACTGGCTGGCGGAGCAGGACGGCAGGATCGTGGGCCACGCGAGCGTCGTGGAGCGCGCGATCCACGTGGCCGGGCGGCCGATGCGGACCGGCTACGTGGAGGCGGTCGCCGTCCACCCGGCCTGGCGGCACCGGGGCATCGCCACCGAACTGATGGCGCAGGCGGGCGACCACATCCGAGCGCACTTCGAGCTGGGCGTGCTCTCCACCGGCGTCCACGACCTGTACGTGCGCGCCGGCTGGGAGCGCTGGCGCGGGCCCGCGTTCATCCGCCCTGCGAGCGGCGGGCCGGACGCCAGGACCGAGGACGAGGACGACGGGATCATGATCCTGCGCACCTCCGCCACGCCCGCGGACCTGGACCTCGCCGCCCCCATCGCCTGCGAAGAGCGCCCGGGCGACAGCTGGTAGGGACCGGCAGCCGCGCACGTCCGGCAGCAGCCCCGGCCGCCATGGCGGCATCTCGAGCGGAGGCGCACCATGGACGCCATGAGCACCCAGCCCCGCCCGTCAGGCCGCACCCGCCGCACCCTGCCGCATCGACACCCCGGGCCGTCGCCTCACGCGGAGGCGCAGGCGATGCTCGAGGAGGTTGGCCGCGCGCTGGACACCGCGATCATCGTGCGGGACGTGACGGGCATCGGCCCCGTGACCGTCACGGCCACGCTGATCTACGGGCGGGTCTCCCTGGACGTCACCGTGGAGGGCGAGACGGAGTCGGGCGCGCTGCGGGAGCTCGCCCGCAAGGCGATCGGGTTCCGCGGCCAGGACCAGCAGTGGTTCCTGCGCTACGGGCTGGGCATGGGCTGACCCACCGCGCGCGCGTCCGAAGGGGCTCAGCCCGCGGTCAGCGTTCCCTGGTGGAAGCGGACCTGCCATCGGCCATCGCGGCGGACCCACACGGATGACCGGTTGGACGGCCGCGGCGGCCCCAGCCGGTACGTGGCCAGCGCCACGTCCGGGGCGAGCAGCGAGACGGTGAAGTCCAGCAGCTCCACGGCGTCCAGTGGCGGTGCATCGGCCAGGGCCGCCCGCATCGCATCCACCGTCCAGTGGCGCCCGCTGCCACCGAACTCCGCGAAGTCGTCCGCGAGCAGCGCGGCCAGCTGCCGCCCATCGCCCAGCAGGGGGTTTGCGGAGGCCAGCGCCACCTCAAGCGCACGGAGCAGCTCGACCAGGTCGGCAGCCTCCACGTCGGGATCGCGCGGCTCGTCCACGGACCCGGTCACCGGCGCAACACGAGAGTTCAGGCGCGCCGGATGGCGTCGCCCAGGCGGATCTCGCCGCCCTCGAGGACCTTCACGTACATGCCGCGCATGCGCAGGGCCTTGCCGTCCTCCGACCAGACCCACTTGTGCGCGTCGTGGCCGAAGCGGGCGGCGAACTTGGAGCAGCCCGTGTGGGGGAGCGGCGTGACCTCCACGAGCGTCCCGCCGATGCGCAGCTGCGTTCCCACCGGCAGCGTCGCGATGGAGAGGTCCATGTCCGCGTAGATCTGGTCGCCGGCGAGTGGCCACCGGGAGCGATCCGCCTCGAAGGACTCCAGCACGCGCGTGCTCATGATCGTGATCTGGGCGTCGATGTTGGCGGGCATCCCGGTGGTGGCCCAGGAGCCGCGGGCGCGCCAGTCGTCGCCCACCATGCCCTCCTCGGGATCCAGGACGACGGACTCCACCACGGTGCGCTGGTCGCGCGACGGCCGGCAGACGAGCATCGAGATCACGCCCTCCGCGGGCGCGGCGGCCACGTAGCCGTTCTGGGCTGCGAGGTCCCGCTGGAGGTGCGGGTTCGCGAGAGCGCCAACGACGGGCGCGGCGGGAGCGGGGGTGGACGCAGGGGCGGGCGCGGTGGGCTCGGTCATGCCGGAAGTGTCGCGCACCACGAGGATCGTCGCCACGGGCGAGTTGCGGAGGCTGGCCCAGGTGGCGCAGGATCTCGCGATGACGCCCCGGACTTCGGTGATGCTGCCCCGCTGGGGCTTCGCCTCGCCCGGTCGCGTCCGCGACTGGCTGACGGGCCTGGCGCTGGACGGCGTGAAGACGGCGACCACCGGGCTTGTCGTGGAGTACGAGCTGGACGGCGATGCGCTGCCGAACCCGGGCGATCGCCAGGTCCTCGTGGACTCGTCGGAGCGGCCCGTGGCCATCGTGGAGACCACGTCGTGCCGGGTGGTGCGGCTCGCGGACGTGGACGACGCCCATGCCCGCGACGAGGGCGAGGGCTACGAGGATGCCGCCGCGTTCCGGGTGGCGCACGAGCGCTTCTGGAACGGCTGCGCGGACGAGATCCGCGCCCGCCTCGGTGACCCCGGGTGGCACCTGGACGACGACACGCGGGTGGTGCTGGAGCGATTCCGCGTGCTGGAGCGCCTGGACATCCCGGCCCCGCCGCCCACGGCGCGCGACATCCGCCGGGCGACCGCCGCGGACCTGCCGCGGATGGCCCCGGTCCTTGGGCGCGCCTTCCGGGACGACCCGATGGTCCGCTGGTGCCTCGTGACGGACGAGGACCTGGCGTCGCGGATGCAGGCGCACTTTGAGGCCGCCGATGCGCCATTCACCGACGCCGGGTGGATGTGGACCACCGCTGGCGGCCTGGGCGCCATGTGCCTGATGCCCCCGGCGTCAACCGACGCCGAGCGCGCGCTCGTGGACGGGGACTTCCCGGAGATCGGGCGCTTCGTTCCGGACGGAGGTGCCCGGTACAACCGGTTCTGGGCATGGATCGCGGAGCAGTCCCCGGATGAGCCGCACTGGCTCCTTGACCAGCTGGCAGTTGAGCCCGATGCGCACGGACGGGGGATCGGCGCGGCGCTGCTCCTGCACGCCAGCGGCATGGCGCAGGCGGCAGGCCAGCCCATCATGCTGGAGACCGGCGTTGGGTCCAACGTTGCCCTGTACGAGCGCTTCGGCTTCCGGGTGGCACTGACGGCGGACGCGCCTGACGGCGGCCCGCGCATCTGGTTCATGCGACGCGACCCGGCCTGATCGGCGCCGCCGTACGAGGCGACTCGGACACAGCATGGTTTTCCCGCTCCGGGCAGACTTGGGGCATGACGACGACACGCGCGCCCTGGTTCGGCCTCCACCTCCCCCGCTACACCTTCCCCGACGCCGCGCCGGGCCGGCTCTTCGACCGTGTCGTGGAGCAGGCGCAGGCCGCCGAGGCCGAAGGCTTCCGCCTCGTGACGGTGATGGACCACCTGTACCAGATCCCGGGCGTGGGCCGGCCGGAGGAGCCGATGCTGGAGGGCTGGTCCGTCCTCGCCGCCCTGGCGCGCGAGACCTCCACGATCCAGCTGGGCACCCTTGTCACCGGCGTGACGTACCGCAACCCGGCGATCCTCGCGAAGACCGCCACCACCCTGGACGTGATCTCCGGCGGACGGTCCGTCTTCGGTCTCGGTGCCGCCTGGTTCGAGCACGAGCACCACGCCTTCGGTGTCCCGTTCCCGCCCGTCAGGGAGCGGATGGACCGCCTGGACGAGGCGCTGACCATCGTGCGCGGCATGTTCCGCGACGAGCGGACCACGCATGACGGCGTCCACTACCAGGTCCGCAACGTCATGAACCACCCGCGCCCGGTGCAGGAGGGCGGCCCCAGGATCCTGGTGGGCGGTGGCGGCGAGCAGCGGACGCTGCGGATCGCGGCCAGGCACGCGGACATGACCCACTGGTTCCCGCTGGGCGAGGAGGCGCTTGCCCGCAAGACGGCACTGCTGCGCGGGTACTGCGAGGAGATCGGCCGGGATCCTGCGACCGTGGAGCGCACCATGGCGTCACCGGTCCACGTGGCCGCCACGGAGGCCGATGCCGCCGCGCTCCTCGAGCTGATGCCGCCGGACCGTCGCCCGTTCGTGACGGTGGGGACGCCCGGGCAGGCAGCCGAGGCGCTCCGGCCGTACCTTGACGCCGGGTTCACCGGGTTCACGTTCAACAACACCTTCTACCGCACCCCCGAGCAGATCGCGCTGCTGGGCCAGCTGCGCCGCCTCATCGGCGCCTGACCCTCGCGCACCGGACCGCTCCTCGTCTATCGTTCCGGCAACGCACACGACCAGCGCAGGAGCGGGCACCGGTGGACATCTCACTGGGGGAACCGAGGATCTTCGGGCTTGGTGCCCGCCTGCTTGACGACGAGCTCCGTCGCAAGGCCGAGGAGAAGAAGACGGGCGCCCTTGGCTCCGGTCTCGGTGGCTTCCTGCAGCGCCCGAAGCCGGAGGAGGTGGAGCTCCTGGCGGTCCAGCGGCGGATGGAGCCGTTCTGGCACGTCGCCTGCACCGCGCACTACGTCTACGACCGGTCACGGATGTACACGGTGCCGTCCAGCGCGTCGGACGTGCGCTCGGTCACCTTCGGCGGCGGGGACTTCCCCGTCGTCCAGAGCGGCAAGAACCCGCCGGCCTTCGCCTTCGAGGTGATGGAGCACTGCACGGAGGATCACCGCGACGAGCTGTACGTGGACGGGCTCACCGGCGCATCCATGGGCGGCGGCCAGGCGCTCGTTGCCGGCCCCCGGACGGAGGTCCCGGAGCCGGCGGCACTGGGCGTGGACGAGACCCTGGTGGTCGCGCCGGAGCAGCGGGCCTCGGCGATCGTCCGCCAGCTCCTCGCGAAGCTCCTGAAGCCCCTCCAGGCGGACACGGTCTTCGAGGAAGCGCTCGCCGTGGAGGCGCTGGAGCTCTACTTCCGGCCCATCGTGGCCTTCGAGTTCCACATGCCGTCCAAGGGCAAGCGCGGCGTGGTGGAGGTGGACGCCCTCACCGGCGAGACCCACAACGCGAACGCGCTCCGCGTCAGCACGCTCACGCGCCACGTGAGCAAGGACGCGCTGTTCGACATCGGGGCGGACACCGTGGGCCTCATCGTGCCCGGCGGCAGCATCGCGGTGAAGCTCGCGCGCCTCGCGATCGACCGCAACTACTAGCGCGGGGCGTCCCCGGGGGCTGCAACCAGGCGACTAGACGGCGAGCCGGCTTACCACGAGTGCGACGACGGCGCTCCATGCTGCGGCCAGGACCACGGGAAGCGACAGCGACGACTCCATCGTGCGCACGGACCGCAGCTGGCGGAACTCACCGGCGTGGGCGTTCGGCGCCTGCGCAGCACGCGGTGCCGAACAGTGGAAGCAGGTGGGCGCCTGGAGGTGGTTCACCTCACGGCACGCCTGGCAGATCCAGCGGCGGTTCATGGTGGACGTGTGCTCCTTGATCGTCCCCGGCGGGAGGTGCAGGGCGGTCGGTATCCGCGCCTGCCCGGTGACCGATCCAGTGTCCGCGGGCGGCTGTCCGCCCACCAGAGGCCACGCCGCACACCTGTCGTCGGCAGCCGCTGATGTCTGTAGTCCTTTCCCTGCACGCGGTATGGACGAGTGTGCTGCGGAGTGGTCCTGTGCGGTTGACGGGCCGCCGACGACACCACGTCGCCGCGGCTGCGGCAGAATGTGCCGGTGCCCGACGATGCCGGGGTTTTCCCGCCCGATTCCCTCCCTGACGCTTGCCCGGACGCCCGGACGTCTGACCTGCTGGCCCCGGCCCGGCGTGGTCTCACGGTGGGCATCGTGGCCACCATCACGCTCGTCGCGATGGAGTCCCTCGCCATCGGCACCGTGATGCCCACGGTGGCGCAGGAGCTGGGTGACCTCGCGCTGTACGGCTGGGTCTACTCGGCCTTCTTCCTCGGCAGCCTCATCGGCATCGTGGTCTCCGGCGGCCTCCTGGACCGGTGGCCGCTCCACCGGCCGTTCACCGCCGGCCTCGGGCTCTTCGCGCTCGGCCTCCTCATCGGTGGCGGGGCGCAGTCCATGCCCATGCTGGTGGTGGCCCGGTTCATCCAGGGACTGGGCGGCGGCTCCGTGCCCCCAACCGCGTACGTCGCGGTGGGTCGACTTCTCCCCGAGCGGCTGCAGCCCAGGATGTTCGCGCTCATGTCCGCCGCCTGGGTCGTTCCGGGGATCGTGGGTCCGTCCATCGCCGCGCTCATCGGCGCCACGGTGGGCTGGCGCTGGGTCTTCCTCGGCCTCGTGCCGTTCCTCGCGTTGGCCGGCGGCCTCGCGATCACCGCGCTCCGCAGGATCCCGGATGAGGCTGCGCCGGCCCCGGGCGCCACGGGTGCCACGACAGCTGCCGTGGGCCGTCGCGCCACCGGCAACCGGCTGCTCGCCGCGCTCATCGCGGCCGCTGGGGCCGGCATCGCCCTCGCCGGCCTGGACCAGGTGCAGCCGCTCGCGATGGTGGCCCTGGTGGCCGCCGGCCTCGCGCTCCTGCTGCCGGCCTTCCGGTGGCTGAGCCCAGCCGGCACGCTCCGCCTCGCACGGGGCGTTCCGGCCGCCGTCCTCCTGCGTGGCGTCCTCACGTTCTCGTTCTTCATCGGCGACGCGTACATCGCCCTGCTCCTGCAGACCTGGCGCGGCCAGCCGATCGCGCTCACCGGCGTCGTCTTCACGGTCACCACGCTCGCCTGGTCCGCCGGCACCTGGTACCAGGCCCGGCATATCGAGCGGCGCGGCCCGGTCCACTACCTCGTCGGCGGCTTCCTGTGCATCGCACTGGGCTCCCTGCTCACCATCCCGGTGGCCGCGCCTGGCATCCCGTCCATGCTCTCGGTCCTGAGCTGGACCATCCCGGGCATCGGCATGGGCGTGGCCTACTCCACGGTGACCCTGGTGGTGCTCCGTGGCTCCGACGCCGCCACGCAGGGGAGTGCCTCGTCCGCGCTCCAGCTGTCGGACATCCTCGGTACCGCCCTGGGCACGGGCGTGGGTGGCGCGATGGTCGCCGCAGGTGAGCGCTCAGGCGGCGACGGACTGGGGTGGGCGCTGGGTGCCGTCTTCGCGGCGGGTGCGCTCGTGGCCCTTGCCGGGGCGGCCACCGCGCACCGGGCCGGGCTTTCGCCCGACAGGGCCAGGCCCTAGACCTGCCGTCGCGCTCACGTCACGCTGCCGTGTCGCGCGGACCGCCGTGCGCTCATGTCATGCGGTCCCGTCCCGTGCGAGGCCCCCAACACGGCTGCGGTAGACTAGGCGCCCCGGCGGGCCCGTCCGCCGCCCGCCGTTCGGCGCGCCACGTCACGCGCCCGCAGGAGGTTCGCGAGTTCATGTCCGCCGAGACGCTTCGCGCGAAGATCCGCGAGATCCCGGACTTCCCGAAGCCGGGCATCCTGTTCTACGACATCACCACGCTCCTCAAGGACCGCGAGGCCTACAAGGAGTCCATCGACCTCATGCTGGAGCCGTACCGCGGCGAGCAGGTTGACCTGGTGGTGGGCATGGAGTCGCGTGGCTTCATCTTCTCCGCCCCCATGGCGTACGAGCTGGGCACTGGCCTCGTCCCGGTGCGCAAGCTGGGCAAGCTCCCGGCCGAGACGCTCACCGTGGAGTACGCGCTGGAGTACGGCTCCAACACCCTCGAGATCCACCGGGACGCCATCGCACCCGGCCAGCGGGTCCTCATCGTGGACGACCTGCTCGCGACCGGTGGCACCGTCCGTGGGACCATCGAGCTGGTGGAGCGCCTCAAGGGCGTGGTCGTGGGCCTGGCGTTCCTCGTGGAGCTGGACTTCCTCAAGGGCCGTGACCGCCTCGAGGGCCGCAAGGTCACGAGCGTCGTCCGGTACTGACGGTCTGAGCGCGCCGCCCGGTGAGCCGGCTGCCGGCGTGCCCGTCCGCATCCCCACCCGCAGCCGCCTGAGCTCCGCCACGTGACAGACAAGGGCCTCCCGGCAGACCCGAACCGGCGACGGTTCTTCCGCCTGTTCGCCGGTGACGTGGCGAGCTCCGTGGGATCCATGATCGGCGTGGTCCAGGCGCTGCAGGAGACGTCCGCGGAGGCCGCCCGCGAGCTGCTGGGCGCCGACCCGGCGGTGGCCCAGGGCGCCACGTCCGCGACGCCGGCACTCGCGCCCACCGGGACCGTCGACGCGTCAACCGCTGGCTATCGGGCCCCCTTCAAGTGGGATGACGACATCATCCGGCTCGTCGACCAGCGTCGTCTGCCGGATGCCCTCACGGAGATCCAGGTCCAGGGCGCCGCCGATGCCATCAACGCCATCAACGATGGCGTGGTGGTAGGGGCCACCGTCCAGGCGCAGATCGCCGCCGCCACGCTCGCCATCGTGGCCTCCCGTGCCGTGACCGCCAGGCCGTTCGCCCGTCGAGCAACGATCCGCGGCGCCGCCAACGCGTTTCGCCTCTCGCGACCCGCGTCCGCGCCAATGGCCGCGGCACTGGACCGGATGCTCGCGCTCCTCGAGACGATGGTCGCGGAGGAGGATGGCGCCGTGGTGGTCGCCACGCTCCGCACGGAGGCGGAGGCGATCATTCTCGAGGCCGCGGACGACCACGGCGCCGTGGTGGGCCACGCCGTCCCGGTCCTGCCCGGCGGGCCGGAGGACCAGCTCCACGTCATGCTCGTGGGCAGCACGGGCGCCATGGGCAGCGGCACGTTCGGCACGGCGCTCTCCGTTGTCGCCACGCTCCACCACGAGGGCCGCCCGGTCCATGCCCTGGTGCCGGAGGGCAGGCCGTCCTTCGAGGGCTCCCGGATCGCGGCCTGGGAGCTGCGCCAGGCGGGCGTCCCGCACGCCATCCTGACGGACGCCGCAGCCCCGGGCTGCATCGCCAACAGCGAGGTCAAGGTGGTCCTGGCGGGCGCGGACCGGATCGCGGCGAACGGCGACGTCATCGCCACCACGGGCACGTATCCCATCGCCCTCGCCGCGTACGCCGCGGGCGTGCCGTTCGTGGTCTGCGCCACCACCAACGCCGTGGATCCGGCGGTGGCGACCGGCGACGACGCCAGGGTGGAGGACGGCCGCCCCACCACGGTCCTCCGGGCGATGGGCCAGCGCGTCCCAGCCGAGGGGACCCAGGTCCGCAACCCGCTCCAGGAGCTGGTGCCGGCATCGCTGATCACGGCCATCGTCCTGGAGACCGGTGCCGTGGTGGCGCCGTTCGAGGAGCCGCTCGCCGCCGCGCTTGCCGAGGCCGCCGTGCGCCGGTCGAAGGCCGCCGGGTTCGCCGCGCTCGTCGCGAAGCGGGAGGCGGAGGCCGCCGGGACCATTGCGCCGGCGCCCGTTGATGTCGCGGCGCTGAGGAGCACAGGCCCGATCCCGCAGCCGTGGCCGGACGGCAGGCGTCCGAATGCGCCCGCGAAGGACGCCCCCGCGGCGGATGCCGCTGCGGCGGATGCGGGCGGAGACGCCGCGGGA
>CAIYZX010000030.1 GCA_903930745.1 uncultured Chloroflexota bacterium
GAGCACGACCTCCCGAGCGCCCTCTACCCCGTGATCCTCGCGGAGGCGATGCGCCGCCTGGGTGCCCAGCTGGGCGTCCCGGTGAGCGACGAGGAGGCCGAGGGCCTGGGCGGCTCCGTGCCCGAGTGGCCCGCGTTCGCGGACTCCGCGGAGGCCCTCGCGAGGCTCGCCGCGCGCGCGAAGCTGATCATCCTCTCCAACGTGGACCGGACGTCCTTCGCGGGTTCCAACAAGCGCCTCGGCGTCACCTTCACGAGCATCCTGACCGCCCAGGACATCGGCTCGTACAAGCCGTCGCCGCGCAACTTCGAAGCGCTCGATGCGGAGCGTCGCCGCCTGGGCATCGGCGACGGACGCCTCCTCCACGTTGCCCAGAGCCTCTTCCACGACCATGTCCCGGCGAAGGCCGCAGGTCTCCCAACCGCGTGGATCAACCGCCGGCACGACCAGCCGGGCTGGGGCGCCACGCCGGACCCCGGTGCCGCCGTGACCCCGGACTGGACCTTCACCTCCATGGCCGCGTTCGCCGATGCCGTCGATGCCGCCCACGCGGCGGCCGAGGCCGGAGCCGACGCCGGGGCCGACGGGCGCGCCTGACCTCGTGACCCAGCCCATCGCCACCCGCGGCCCCAACCACCGGGGGCGGGCGGCTGCGGCCGTCATCGGCTCCGGGGTCCTGTTCGGCACGTCCGGCACCGCGTCCGTCCTGCTCCACACGGGCGCCTCCCCGATGGCCATCGCGGCCGTGCGGCTCATCGTGGGCAGCATCGGCCTCGTGGTCCTTGCGGTCCGCCAGCGCGAGCTCGGCCACCTCGTGGCTCTCTGGCGGCGCGGGACCACTTGGCTGATGGGCGTGGCCGCGGCCGCGTACATGGGCACGTTCTTCCTCGCGGTGGGCGCGGGCGGCGTGGCGATCGCCTCGCTGGTCAGCATCTCGCTGGGCCCGCTCTTCAGCGCGCTCATCGCGCGGGCGCTGGGGAGGCCGTGGCCCGGGCGGGTCTGGCTCGTGGCCACGATCCTCGCGGTGGGTGGCGTGGCGCTCCTGGGCTGGCCTGCGGATGCAGGATCGTCAACCGGGGCCGCGGGAGCCGCCACCGCGCCCGGCTCGGACCGGCTCCTCGGCGCCATCTTCGCCACGGTCTCCAGTGCCTCGTACAGCCTCTACGCGGTCCTGGGCTCCAAGCTGACCCGGGAGGAGCACCACGCCACGGACGCGCTCGCGGCGGCGTTCGCCATCGGGTCGGTGCTCCTGCTCCCGTTCCTCGTGATGGACGCGTCCTGGCTCGCCTCCCCGCAGGGGATCGGCCTCGCGCTGTGGACGGGCCTCGTGACCACCACCACGTCCTACGCGCTCTTCGGGTACGGGTTCACGCACCTCGCACCGGGCATCGTGGCCACGCTGGTGCTCAGCGAGCCGGTGGTCGCCACGCTGCTGGGCGTGGGCGTGCTGGGCGAGCCGATGCCGATGCGCGGCTGGATCGGCTGTGCCGCGATCGCCGTGGGCCTGGCGCTGGTGGCGCGGAACGAGGCGAGAGGCGCCGGCCAGGAGGGCGCCGGCCGGGCTCCGGCGCCGTAGATCAGCCGAAGACGGCGCGCAGGGACCCTGCGAGGTCCGCCCAGAGATCCTCCACGTCCTCGAGACCCACGGAGAACCGGCAGAGCGTGGCGCTGACGAGGGCGGCGTCCGCCGCGTAGCGCGCGCGACGCTCGATGAGGGACTCAACGCCGCCGAGGCTCGTGGCGTGGGTCACCAGGCCCAGCCCGGCGAGGAACGCCTCGGTCTGCTCGATGGAGCCCGCCACCTCGAACGAGAGCATCGCGCCCGCCCCCTTGGGCAGGACCCGCGCGGCGCGCTCGTGGAACGTGTCGCCCGGGAGCCCGGCGTAGTGGACGACCGACACGTTGGGATGGGCCGCGAGACGCCGGGCAAGCTCGGCCGCCGTGGCCTCCGACCGATCC
>CAIYZX010000031.1 GCA_903930745.1 uncultured Chloroflexota bacterium
CACTCCGGCGGCACCCTCGTCGTGGAGCCGCCGGTCGCGAAGCCCGGTGACCCGCTGCTTGTCCACGGGACCTTCCTCTGGTCGGACGCGGCCGTGACCATTGACCTGGTGGCCGCCGACGGGTCGGCGACACCCCTCGGGACGGGCGCGACCAACGGCAATGGCGCGCTTGAGACGGCCGTCGTCCTGCCCGAGTCGCTGCGACCCGGCACCTACGCCGTTCGACTGTCGGAACCCGCCGGTGACACCAGGGAGGTGGAGCTGGTGGTTGACCCGGGCCTGCAGATCCCGGTCGCCTGGCTCGTGGGCGGCATGGTGGCGGCCGTGCTGGTGCTGGTCACCGTTGCTCGGCTCCGTGCAGGAAACAGGGAAGGGACGCATCGGAGAGCGGGTAAACCCGGCAGCGGCGATGCCTCGGGGTCGTAGGCGAGTGCTGACATGCATGCCGCCCGGCGGACTGTTGTTGCCCCCCACGAATGGGCCTGTGCACGAATCCGGGCGTTGACCCCTACTCTTCGGCGTGACGGAGCTGTCCCGAACCCGGGGGGGCGAGAGGCACGCGCCGTCACGCCGAGGTCCGGCCTCATCTACCACAGCAGCATCGATCGTGGCAGCTACTCCCGGCCGTCCGGGGACGGACCGGTGGCTGGGTGATGCCCGCGAGACGATCGGGCAGGTCGCCGGCCCCGCCGCCCTCCCCAGAGCAGGCCCGGAGGGCGGAGCCGTCGTTTGCGGCGCGTGGCATCACGGAGCGCCAGCTGGAGATCGCCCAGGAGGCGGGCCGGATCCTTGCCGCCGCATCCGACCCCGAGGAGGCCATCCCCGCCCTGCTGCGTGTCCTCCACGGGGCCGGCGAGTGGGACTTCGCCCGGTTCCTGGTCTACGACCCGCTGGCGGGTGTCCTGCGCGCCTCACCGGGCTGGACCATCGCAGACGAGCGGTCGGCGCCGCTGCTCGACCTGGTCGGCGACCGTGATGCCTCCATCACCTCGGGGTTCACCGGCCTCGCCTGGGAATCCGGCGCCACGGTCTGGGTGGACGACCTCGCCGGGGACCTTGGCAGCCTCCCCGCGGGCGAGCTTGGTCTCGCCGGGTTCACCTCGGCGGCATATGTGCCCGCGATGGCCGACGAGCAGCCGAGGGGCATGCTGGAGCTCTACCGGCGCGCACGGGCGGAGCGTGAGCCCATCGCCGTGCGGCTGCTGGATGCGCTGGGCGAGCAGCTGGGCTACTTCCTGACAAGGATGACCCGCGCCGCCGCGGCAACGGAGGGTCCGGGGGAGATCGACGGCGAACGGGTGGGCCTCGCCTCGCTGGCGAGGTTCCCGGGCGAGAGCCCGTTCCCGGTCATGCGGGTAGGACCGGACGGGCTGCTCGCGTACGTCAACGAGCCCGCCCGGCGGCTTCTCGGCTCCGAAGTTGGCCAGGCGCTGCCGTCCGCCCTGGAGCGGTCCTTCGGGGACGTGCTGCGGTCCGGACAGGCTCGCGAGGTGGAGACCACGCACGGGGAGCGGACCCTGCTCCTGCACCTCGTGCCTGCCGGACACGGGGGCGAGACGAACGTCTTCGGGGTGGAGGTCACGTCCCGGGTGCGGGCGGAGCGGGCACTGCGGGAGAGCGAGGCCGCGATCACCGGCCTCTACCGGGTGGCCGCAGACCCCTCGCTGTCGCTGGCGGACCAGCTGCGGCGCCTGACCAACCTCGTTGTGGCACGGTTTGGCAGGGGCTCCGCGATCATCAGCCGGATCGTGCCCAACGGCCTCGAGGTGATGGAGGCGAACGCCTTCGACCCGAGAGTCGCGCCCGGGTTCGTCTTCAGCGGCGAGCACACCTACTCGTGGGAGGCCCTGCGCCGGGACGAGCTGGTGGCCATCTGGGACGCGCATGCCCAGCCCGAGTGGCGCGAGCACCCCGCGACGGTCACATACGGCCTGAGGGCGTTCGTCGGCGCGCCGCTCCGGGTGGGTGGCCGCCTGTTCGGCTCCGTGGCCTGGTCCAGCCCGTTCGCCCGCCCGCGCCCCTTCCGCCCCGCGGACCTTGACTACGTTCGCCTCGTCGCCGAGTGGATCGGCACGGCCATCGAGCGCGACGAGGCGACGCGGGCGCTCGCAGCCGCGAACGAGGGCCTTGAGGCCGCCGCGGAGCGCGCCGTCGCGCTGGCCAACCGGGCCGAGACGGCGAGCAGGTCCAAGAGCCTCTTCCTCGCCACCATGAGCCACGAGATCCGCACGCCCCTGCACGGCCTGCTGGGCATGGTCCAGGTCTTGGAAGGGATGCCCCTGGACGCTGAGCAGATCCGCGCGGTGGGCCTCATCCGCGGCTCCGGCGACCAGCTCATGGCAATCATCGACGACGTCCTGGATCTCGCCAACGTGGAGAGCGGGCAGATGGAGCTGCGCGACCGCCCGTTCCAGCTGGCGCGTGTCCTGGAGGAGGCGGTGGCGCCGTTCGGCCAGGGCGCACGCGGCAAGGGGTTGGACGTCGCGGTGCACGTGGACCCTGCTGCGGCGGGCACCCTGCTGGGCGATCCCGGCCGGCTGCGCCAGGTCGTGTCAAAGCTGGTCTCCAACGCCGTGAAGTTCACCGCAAGCGGCTGGGTGCGGATCAGCGCCACGACAGCGCCATCCACGGGGACCCTCCGCATCGCCGTGGCGGACAGCGGCATCGGCATCGACCCGGCGGAGCACGAACGGATCTTCGAGCCGTTCACGCAGACGGACGCCTCCATGCAGCGCCTGCACCAGGGTGGCGGCCTGGGGCTCGCGATCGCCTCCCGGCTTGCCGGGCTGATGGGCGGCAGCATCGACGTGGACAGCGCGCCCGGCGCGGGCTCCACGTTCACGCTCCGCCTGCCGCTTCGCATGGCGGCGGCGGACGCGGTCGTCGCGGACGTGGCTCCGGCGGGTGACGCGGGTCCCCGCACCGTGCTCGTGGTGGAGGACACGCCGCTGAGTCGCGAGATCGCGATCCGGTTCCTCCAGCGTGACGGACACGAGGTCCTGGTCGCGATGGACGGCCGCGAGGCGCTGGACATCCTGGCCGATCACGAGGTGGACATCGTCCTGATGGACTGCCAGATGCCGGGCATGGACGGCTACGAGACCACGCGCATCATCCGCGAGCGGGAGCTGGATGCCCGCCTGGTGCGCCTGCCCATCGTGGCCGTCACGGCCAACGCCTTCGCGGACGACCGGGCACGTGCATTCGAATCCGGGATGGACGGGTTCCTGCCCAAGCCGTACCGTGCGGACGATCTCCTGGCGTTCGTCCGGCGTTTCGCGGCCAATCCCGGCGAGCGGGTCGTGCGGCCGCGCCTGGCCGCGGAGGCGGGGAGCCACTGGCAGCGTTCGGCGCCGCAGGAGCACAGCCCCGGTGAAACGATGCCGCCCGCGAGTGGCGGTCTGCCTGCCGTCCCGGTGCCGCTGCCGGCCGGCCTCTCGGAGCTCGCTGCCCTGGGCGTCCCGTCCAGCACGATCGGGGAGATCCTGCGGGCCTTCGTGGTGGACGGCGACCACCTGATGAGCGACATGCGCGAGGGCCTGGACGGCTGGAACCGGCAGGCCGTCCAGGAGGCTGCCCGAAGCCTGGCGGAACCGGCCGCCACGATTGGCCTGGACGCGCTCGTGGCCGCCTGCCGGAGCCTCGCCGCAGCCGGCGAGCCGGACCTGCGGCCCAGGGTGGCGCTCGTTGAGGGCACGTACCGGGAGGCCGCGCAGCGGGCGCGGGCGATCGCCGCCGTGCTGCCCGTCGCCTGAGGCGATCCCGTTCCGGGCGGTCTCCGGTTCCGTGCCGGACAATGGCGCCGTGACCCCTGAGCTCAAGGCCACCCTGGCCACCCTCCCGGACCGTCCCGGCGTCTACCTCATGAAGGACGCCAAGGGTGACGTGCTGTACGTGGGCAAGGCGCAGAGCCTCCGCAGCCGCGTCCGCAGCTACTGGCAGAAGCAGGCGGCGGGTGCCCGGGGCGAGGTCCACCGGATCCGCCAGGCCATCGACCGCGTGGTGGATCTCGAGGTCACCGAGGTGGACAGCGTGTCGGAGGCGCTGCTCCTCGAGGCCAACCTGATCAAGCGCTACAGGCCGCGCTTCAACGTCCGCCTCAAGGACGACAAGAGCTACCCGTACATCAAGGTCACGCTCGCGGACGACTTCCCGCGCATCGAGCGGACCCGCAAGCTCCCGTCGGATGGCTCCCGGTACTTCGGGCCGTACGCCTCCGCCTCGTCGGTGGACGAGGCGATGAACCTGGTGCGCCGTCTCTTCCCGTTCCGGACGTGCAACCTGGAGATCCGCGACGGCGAGAAGGCCCTCTCGCGTCCCTGCCTGCTCTACCACATCAAGCGCTGCCAGGGCCCGTGCGTGGGGGCGATCTCCAAGGCCGCGTACCGGCGGGACATCGGCCAGGTGGAGCTCTTCCTGGAGGGCAACGCGGACACGCTCGTGGAGGGCCTGGAGCACGAGATGCACGTCGCGTCAGAGGAGATGGCCTACGAGAAGGCCGCCGTCCTGCGCGACAAGGTCCGGGCCATCGAGCGGACGATGGAGAGCCAGAAGATGGCCGCCTTCGCGCGGACGGAGCTGGACCTCGTGGCGCTCGCCCGCAAGGACGACCAGGCGGCCGTGCAGCTGTTCGTGGTCCGCAACGGCAAGATGCTGGGTCGCGACGTCTTCTTCCTCGACGCCCACCACGACGTGGCCGACGACGAGGTGATCGCCTCGTTCCTGGAGCAGTACTACGCCCGGGCGACCAGCGTGCCGCGCGAGGTCCTGGTCCCGCGATCCGTCACGGACACGGCGGTCCTGGAGGCGTTCCTGGCCGGCCGGCGGGGGAGCGGGGTCACGCTGCGGACGCCCCAGCGCGGCGAGAAGCGCGAGCTGATGGAGCTGGCCACGCGGAACGCGCACGAGGCGCTGGCGCGGGAGGCCGCCCGGTGGCTGGCGGACGAGGGCCGGACGCTGGGCGCGCTGACGGAGCTGGCCGAGGCGCTGCGCCTGCCCGGGCCGCCGATGCGCATCGAGTGCTACGACATCTCCAACTTCCAGGGCGCGCAGTCCGTTGGCTCCATGGTGGTCTTCGAGGAGGGCCGGCCGCGGTCAGGGGAGTACCGGCGGTTCCAGATCAAGACGGTGGAGGGGCCGAACGACTTCGCGAGCCACCAGGAGGTGCTGCGGCGCAGGTTCCGGGGCACGAAGACGGGCGAGGAGGGGAGCGAGGAGGAGCGCCGCTGGGCGATGCCGGACCTCGTCATCATCGACGGCGGCAAGGGCCAGGTGAGCGCCGCGCGCGAGGTGCTGGTGGAGCTTGGGCTCGCCGACCTGCCCATGGTGGGCCTCGCCAAGGAGCGCGAGGAGCTGGTGCTGCCGGATTCCGACGAGCTGGTGGTGCTGCCGGCCACGTCCCAGGCGCTCTACCTCGTGCAGCGGCTGCGCGACGAGGCGCACCGGTTCGCCATCACGTACCACCGGAGCCTGCGGGCGAAGAAGCAGGCGAAGTCCGTCTTCGACGACCTGCCGGGCGTGGGTCCGAAGCGCAAGCGCGAGCTCCTCAAGGTCTTCGGGTCCGCCAAGCGGGTGCGGGAGGCGCCTGTGGAGCAGATCGCTGCCGTGCCCGGCATCGGGGCGGCGCTGGCCCAGCGGATCAAGGAGCACCTGGAGGCCTGAGGCCTTTGCGGCCGGCGCCCGCTGTCACGTCGCAGCGGGCTCCGCGTCTCTGGTGGCGAGGACCACCGGAGGCGAGTGATGGACAGGCACGAGACACCCGTATCGCTGGTAGAGCTGCGGCTCGCCAACCTCGAGCTGCGCATGAGCCGCATCGAGGAACGGCTGGGCGCGGAGCCGGATGCGGCGGTTGCGCCCTGGCCGGCGGCTCCCGCTGTCCCCGCGCCTCCGCCTGCTCCGGTGTGGGTTGCTCCGGCCCCCGCCCCGGCTGCACCCGCCGCGCCGGCAGCGGATCGCCCGCTCTGGACGCCCACCCAGCACGTGCGTGCGGCAATCGTCCCGGAGCGGATCGTCGGCGACGCCGCGAGCGCCCCGCTGGAGCCCATCCGTCCCGTCCTGCTGCCCCCGGAGCCCGAGATCGCCCCGGCGCCGGCCCTCACGCTCAAGGACTTCGAGGAGCGCTTCGCGGGTCGCGCGCTCGCCTGGATCGGCGGCATCGCCCTCGTGGCCGCGGCGGTCTTCTTCCTGTCGCTCGCCTTCAGCCGTGGCTGGATCACGGAGCCCATGCGCGTCCTGATCGGACTCGTTGGCGGTGGCGTGGCCTTCGGTGCCGGTGCCGTCCTCCTGGACAGGCGGAACGCGCTGATCGGCAACGTGCTCACCGGCGTCGGCGTTGGCGTGGTGGAGATCGCCCTCTTCGCCGCCACCCGCCTGTACAACCTGCTGCCCGCCGAGGCGGGCCTGGCGGGCGCCCTGGTGGTCGCCGTGGTCGCGGCCGCCACCGCCATCCGGTTCGACGCCCGCCCGGTGGCCGTCTACGGTCTCGTTGCGGCGCTGATCGCCCCGCCCGTGATGGGCGCCGGCGCCACGCTGCTCACGCTGCTGTTCATGGCGGTGATCCTTGGGGGCACCACGGCCATCGCGCTGTTCCGCACGTGGGTCTGGCTGCCGCCGCTGGGGTTCGTCCTCGCGGCTCCGCAGCTGGCCTCGTGGCTCGTTGGCGAGGCTGACCCGGTCCAGGCCGTGATCGCGCTCGCGGGCTTCTGGCTGGTCAACACCGTGGCCGCTGCCGGCGAGGAGGCGCGAATCAGGCGTGACGATCTCCGCCCGTCCAGTGCATCTCTCGTCCTCGCCAGCGGCACGTTCCTGCTCTGGGGGATCTTCGAGACGCTTGGTGGACCGTTCGCAGGTCTCCGGGGCTTCGCGATCGGGCTCGCGTCCATCGCCCACCTGCTCGTGGCGTCGTGGTTCCTCGCCCGGCAGGGGTTGCAGCACCTGTTCGGCACGCTCGTTGGCGGTGCCGGCATCGCGCTCCTCGCCCTGGCGAGCTTCGTCCAGCTGGGTGCCCCGGCGGTGCCCGTTGCCTGGGCCGCGGAGGCCGTCGCCCTGGCGTGGCTCGCCGTGCGGCGCCACCACGCGTGGTCCGCGCTGGCCGCCGTGGTCCTCGGCTCGCTGGCCGTGCTGCACGTGGTGGTCGTGGAGTACCCCCTGGAGGCGGTGGGCCTCGCGGCCACCCCGTACTTCGGGACGCCCCTGCTGCACCCGGCGGGAGGTTCGCTGCTTGCGGTGATCGCCGCGCTGGTCGTCGCCATCGCGATCATTCCCAGCCGTACCGTCCGGTCCGTGCTGGCCGGCATCGCCGTCGTCATCGCCGCGTACGGGGCCACGTTCGAGGTGGCCGGACCCGCCCTCGCCGGCACGCTGGTCGCACTCGCGCTCGCCGGCCTGCTCGCGGACCGCGGCATCGCGCATCTCGCCGTTGACGACACCATCCTGCCCGCAGCACGCGCCGGCGCTGCGCACTGGGCCGCCTCGCTGGCCGCCCTCGTGCCCACCGCGTTCGCACTCATGGCCCTCGTGACCGTGGAGGTCCCCGGCGGCCAGTGGATCGACCCGGCGCGGACGCCGTTCCTCGTCCCGGGCTGCCTGTCGGTGGCGATCGTGCTCGCCGGTCTCGTCGCCGCCTGGCCGCTGCTGCCCGCCCGCCTGCTCCGCGGTCTCCTGGCGGCAACTGGGATCGCGGTGCTGGCGTGGACGGTCCCCACCCAGGTGGTGGAGCAGTCGCGGATCGCGCTGCTCGTGCTCCTGCTGCCCGCCGGCGTGCTCCTTGACCGCGTGGTCGCGCTCCGGCCATCGCGGGCCGACCTGGCCACCGCGGGCCTTGGCGCAGCAATCCCGGTCGCGTCCGTCGCGGGCGCGCTTGCCTGGGTCCTTGCGCTCCTCACCGCGCTGGCGTGGTCCCTGAACCCCTTCGAGCACCACGACCTGCCCGCCGTTCCGTTCACGGACCAGGCGGCGCTCGCCGGCGCGCTGCTCGTGGGTTCGCTGCTGGCCGCTGCCCGGTGGCTGCAGGTGTCCGACGGACGCCGAGCCGCCGTGATCGCCGCGCTGCTGGTCTCCGCGGAGGTCGCCACCCGCGAGCTGGGGATCGCCTGGTTCGCAACGGCCTGGCTGGGCCTGGGCGTGATCGCGGCGAAGCTGCACCGCATGCGTGGCGCCGCCGAGCGCCCGTACCGCATCACGGAGGTGGTGCTGGTGGGCCTCGCGGCGCTCGCCGCGCTGGTCGTGGTCGCCGCGCCTCACAACCTCTGGATCGACCCATACGTCACCACGGGTGGCGAGCGGCTCGTCGCCTGGTGGTGGGTGCCGTTCGCCGCATTCACCGTCGCGTGGGCCGACAAGGCACGGAGTGCAGAGCAGGGACGGCCGCGGACGACGCTGGAGGCGCTTGCCGTTGGCACGTTCGTCTACGCCGTGAGCGTCGCGGTCGTGGACGTGTTCCACCGTGGAGTGGGCGGCGCCATCGCGACCGAGGAGCTGGCCAAGCAGGCCCAGGTCGCCCTGTCCGTCTGGTGGACGGCCTCGGGTGCGGGTCTGCTGGTCGTCGGGCTGGCGAAGGCCCGCCCGAACGCCCGCCACGGCGGGTTTGGGCTGCTGGGCCTCGCCACCGCCAAGGTGGTGCTCGTGGACATGGCGTCCATGGACGTCGCATACCGCGCGCTCGTGCTGTTCGGGCTTGGCCTGCTGCTGCTGGCGAGCGCTTGGGCGGTGGGCAGGTTCCGCGGCCCGGGCACGCACTCGGGAAGGCACGGCGTGCGGGGGCACAGCGCCATCTGACGGGACCTGTCGCACCACGTTCCGGGGCGGGCCACACGCCGGAGCCATCTCCGGTACCATCCCGCCCCGATGCGACGCGCCGGTCCGATCCTGATTGTTGTCATTGGCCTGCTTGCCTTCGTGGCGGCGTTCTTCCCCGTGCCCATGCCGGCCGTGGGGTCCAACGCCACACCGCGGGTGCTCGAGACGAAGCTTGGTCTCGACCTGCGAGGCGGCCTCCGCCTGGAGTACCAGGTGCTTCCCGTGGACGGGAAGTTCCCCACCCGCGACGATCTCAACATCGTCCGGTCCATCATCCTGAGCCGCGTCGACGCTTCGGGCGTCGCGGAGCCGCAGGTGGTGATCCAGGGAACGGACCGGATCATCGTGGAGATGCCCGGCCTCCAGGACCCGGACCAGATCCGCAAGCTCGTGGGCACCACGGGCCGCCTTGACTTCGTCCCGCTGGGCAGCACGCCCGCGGGCGCCGGCCAGCAGCTGAACGATGCGTGGGTGTCCACGCCCTGTTCGGACACGGTGGTGGAGAACTGCGTGCTGTTCTCGGGCGACCAGCTCGCCGCCGCCAGCATCGGCGCGGACCAGACCGGTCGCCGCACGGTGGACTTCACGCTGAAGGCGGAAGGCAAGGACAAGTTCGCCAAGTACACGGCGTCGCACGTGCGCGACTACTTCGCGATCGTGCTGGACGGCAAGGTCATCAGCGCCCCCGTGATCAACGAGTCCATCCCGGGAGGCCAGGTGCAGATCAGCCAGGGTGGCATTGGGGGCTACCCGCTGGCCGAGGCCCAGAGCCTGGTCACGATCCTCCAGTTCGGCCAGCTGCCGTACCCGATCCAGGAGCTTGCGAACACGAGCGTCAGCCCCACCCTGGGTGAGTCGTTCCTGCGACAGAGCCTGTTCGCCGGCCTGATCGCGATCCTGCTCGTCATCCTGTTCATGCTGGTGCAGTACCGTCTGCCGGGCCTCGTCGCGAGCGGCGCGCTGATCTACTACACGATCGTGGTCTACGCGATCTTCCGGCTCATCCCGGTCACGATGACCCTGGCCGGGATCGCGGGCTTCGTCCTCTCGGTGGGCATGGCGGTTGACGCCAACATCCTCATCTTCGAGCGGACGAAGGAGGAGCTCCGGCTTGGCAAGAGCCTGCCGGCGGCGGTCGAGGCGGGCTTCAACCGGGCCTGGAACTCGATCCTCGACTCCAACGTGTCGAGCTTGATCACGGCAACCATCCTGTTCCTCTTCGGGTCCTCCACGATCCGCGGCTTCGGCCTCGTGCTGATCCTGGGCGTGCTCGTCTCGATGTTCACGGCCGTCACCGTGACGCGGACGATGCTGCGCGCCGTGGTCGCGCGGCCGGGTGCGCGCCGCGCATCGCTGTTCGGCCTGTCGGAGGAGGAGTACCTGGCCCGCCCCACCGGCCGTGGCCTTCGTGGTGAGGGTCGCGGGCGTGTTTGACATCGTCGGGAAGCGCAACTGGTTCTTCGCGTTCTCCCTCGCCATCACCATCCCGGGCCTGATCTTCCTGCTGCTGGGTCCGGTGACCGGCGGCAAGGTTGGCCTGCAGTTCGCCATTGACTTCACCGGCGGCACCGTCTGGAGCATCCGGTTCGAGGACGGGAACGTCACCCCGGACCAGGTGAAGGCGGTCGTGGTGGCCAATGGTCACGAGGCCACGGTGTCCAAGGCCGGCGACTTCATCGAGATCCGGACCAAGGATGCGGCGCTCGCCGCCCCGGCCCCGTCCGCCACGCCGCTCCCCACGGTCGCCCCGTCCGCGTCGTCATCGCCTGCGGCGTCGCCCTCCGCCTCTGCCGCGCCAAGCCCGTCCGCGTCGCCGATCTCCAACCTGCCGTCCGAGGGCAAGTTTGGCGCCCTGCGCTTCGCCCTCGAGGCCAAGTTCGGCAAGATCGCCGAGCAGGCCGCCCTTTCCTCGGTTGGTGCGGTCGTCTCGAGCGATCTCATCACCCAGGCCCTGACGCTGATCCTGGTCGGCTCCATCGGCATCCTGCTCTGGATCACCTACCGGTTCCGGGACTTCCGGATGGGCGTCACCGCGCTCGTCGCGCTCGTCCACGACGTGATCGTCGTGGTTGGCCTCTTCGCGATCCTCGGCACCCTCTTCGGCATGCAGATCGACAGCCTCTTCGTGACGGCGATGCTCACGGTCATCGGCTTCTCGGTCCACGACACCATCGTGGTGTTCGACAGGATCCGCGAGAACCGGAGCCGCCACGCCGGCGAGCCCTTCGACCGGATCGTCAACCACTCGATCCTGCAGACGCTGGGCAGGTCCATCACCACCTCGCTGACCGTGGTGATCACGCTGCTGGCGCTGCTGCTCTTCGCCGGCCAGGCGATCGGCACGTTCGTGCTGGCGCTGCTCATCGGCATCGTCTCGGGCACCTACTCGTCCATCTTCAACGCGAGCCCGCTGCTCGTGGTCTGGCACCTCCGCGATGACGCGCAGCGTCTCGCCGAGCAGGCCGGCTCCCGCCCCAGCCGCCGCACCGCGTCGTGATCCCGGGCCCGGTCGCAGACCGGGTGCCTCCGCAAGTCACAGACAAGCGCTTCGTGGCATGCTCCGCGCGATGATCGAAGCACGCCACCGATGGGTGTTCCCCGACCCCCGCAAGCTGGACCCGGTTGAGCGCGACGCGGCCCGCAGCGCGGGACTCGGGCTCGTTGCGGCCACGGTGCTCGCGCGCCGCGGCGTCAGCGGGCGCGCAGCGCTCGATGCGTTCCTTGGACCTGCCGTCGCCGGCCTCCACGATCCACGGCTGCTCCCGGATTCGGACCGGCTGGTGGAGCGCGTCAAGCGCGCCATCGCGGCTCGCGAACGGGTCATGGTGTTCGGCGACTTCGATGCCGATGGGCTCACGGGCCTCGCCCAGCTCGTGCTCGCGTTCCGCCGTCTCGGCCTGGACACCACGCCCTACGTCCCGTCCCGGCTTGACGAGGGTCACGGGCTCTCGCTCGCGGCCGTCGAGGCCGCCGTGGCCGGCGGAGTCACCCTCATCGTGACCGTGGACACGGGTTCCACCAGCGTCACGGAGGTGGCGGCAGCCGCCGATCGCGGGATCGACGTCCTCATCACGGACCACCATCACGTCCCGGACGTGCTGCCCAACGCGGTCGCCATCGTCAACGCCCATCGACCAGGGTCGCGCTACCCGGAGCCCAGCCTCACGGGCAGCGGCATCGCCTTCACCGTCGCCCGCCTGCTCTTCGGGGCCATCCGCGGGACGGAGGCCGAGGCGCTGGATCTCGCGGACCTCGCGTCCATCGGCACCGTCTCGGACGTGGCGCCCATCCTGGGCGAGAACCGGTCCATCGCGCGGCTGGGCCTCGAGCGGATGCGCACGGCGCCACGGCCGGGCATCGCGGCGCTGCTCGTCAAGGGCGGCGTGCAGCCGGGCGATGTCACGCTGGAGACCGTGGGCTTCGTGCTCGCCCCGCGCCTGAACGCCGCGGGCAGGGTGGGGGAGGCGCTGGACGCCGCACGGCTGCTGCTGGCGGCCACGCCCGAGGAGGCCGCGGAGCTCGCCGCCACCCTTGAGTCCGCCAACAGCACACGCCGGGACCTCATGCGGACAGCCATCGCCGACGCGCGTGCCGCCATCGGCCTCCCGGAGCCCGGGGCCGCGCCCGGCCAGCAGGCGCTGCCGGTCGAGGGTGCCGTGGAGGAGCCGTCCCGGGTCGTCGTCGGCGGCGGGCCAGAAGCGCCCGCCCTGCTCATCCATGGCCCCTGGGGCGTGGGCATCATCGGCCTCGTGGCGGGCAGGCTCGCCGACGAGACGGGGCGGCCCGCGGTGGTGGGCACGGTGATCGGCGACGTGATCCGCGCCTCGTGCCGCTCGGACGGCCGCCTGCACCTGGCCGAGACGCTCACGGCCTGTGGGGACCTCTTCGTCCGCTTCGGCGGCCACGCGGCAGCTGCCGGCTTCGAGCTGCCGCTGGACCGCTGGGATGCCTTCGTGGAGCGGTTCCTTGCGGCCGCGGAGACCCAGGCACCCGTTGACGCGCGCACGCCGCTCGCGGTGGACCTTGCGCTCCCGGCCGCCTACGTGGACTACGACCTCTACCGCGACCTCGAGCGACTGGGGCCCTGTGGCAACGGGAACCCCGAGCCGCTCGTCGCCGTGCTCGGCCTCACCGTGTCACGCGTGCGGGCCGCGAACGGTGGCCACACCCAGCTCGTGCTCCGGCGTGATCGCGACGTCATCGACGGCATCGCGTTCGGCCGGGCGGACCTGGCCGGCACCCTCGTGGAGGGTGACCGCGTGGACGTGGTCGCGAGACTCATGACCCGCAGGTTCGGCGGTCTCGAGACGCTCCAGCTCGAGGTCCGCGACGTTGCCGGCTCCGGCTCCCATCCGCGGGCGCGAGAGGTCCTGGAGCGTGCCGTCGCGCAGCCGTCCAACCCTGTCACCCCCGCCCACACCTCGGTGCTTCCCGGAGGACCCGCATGACCAGCATCCCGCGTGGGCCGCGCCAGCGCCCAACGCCCCGCGAGCCGTACGGCGGCACCCCGTCGGGGCTTCCCATCGCGGCGATCGTGTCGGTGGTGGGCCTGCTGGTGGTCGCCATCGTGACGTTCTCGCTCGGCTCCGGCGACCTGCCCTTCGGGATCGGTGGCGGCGGGGGGGGCGGTGGCACCGGCCCTGGCCAGAGCGGCAAGCCTGACGTGGCGCGCACGCCAACGCCGTCCAACGTTGTCGTCGTGCCCTCGGAGGACCCGGGCGTCAAGGTCCCGGGCACCATCGTCTATGCCAAGGACGGCAACATCTGGCTCCAGTCCAACGGCGAGGCCACACAGCTCACCAACAGCGGGCGGGACAGCATGCCGTCCTTCTCCGAGGACGGCCAGGCCGTCTACTTCGTGCGGACTCGCCAGGACGACGGTCTTTGGAGCGTCAGCGGCGTGCTGAAGAAGTACGTGCTGGACATCCCGTCCATCCTGCGCGTGCCGGTTTCGGGCGGCACTCCCACCAAGATCCTCGATGGCGTCGTTGACCCCGCGGGCTCCTGGAAGTGGATGGGCTTCATTCGCGGGCCGGTGATCTCACCGGACGGCAAGACCGTCGCGATGGTGAGCGATCTGCCCGACCCCACGCGCAGTGACGTGACGCTCAAGCTCCTCAACGTGGCCAACGGCAGGATCACGGACCTCGGTCTCTCGCAGCGCCCGCCGCTTGGGCAC
This sequence comes from uncultured Chloroflexota bacterium, assembly GCA_903930745.1. Classification (GTDB taxonomy): domain Bacteria; phylum Chloroflexota; class Limnocylindria; order Limnocylindrales; family CSP1-4; genus CAIXZV01. The sequence continues at coordinate 13,976 of CAIYZX010000031.1, forward strand.
CAGGACGCCACGTGGCGCCCGGACGGGCTGAAGCTCGCGTACGTCTTCGCCGATCGCGATGGGGCCAAGGGCACGCCCAGCATCTGGGCGTGGGACATCAAGACGAAGAAGAGCAGGCAGATCACGGGTCCGGGCTACCTGCAGCCGTCGTACTCGCCGGACGGCAGGTATATCGCCGCGACGAAGACGTCGGCGTTCGGCACGGACGTCGTCATCATCGATACCTCCACGGGTGCCGAGCTCCTGAAGCTGACCGACGACGGGGCATCCTGGGCGCCCTCGTGGTCCCCGGCAGGCGACCAGGTGGCCTTCCTGCACGTGGACGGCCAGGTCGTGGACCTGCGCCTCGTGCAGCTCGCCGGGTCGGCACCGTCGTGGACCGTGGGCGAGACGATCGACCTGACGAGCGCGGCCGGCCTGGACGGCATCTCGCGCCCGGACTGGCACATCCCGGCGGACCAGCTCCCGGCTCCGGCGCCTGCCACCCCGGCCCCCAGCGCGAGCACCACGCCTTGACGACGACCTATCTCGCGCGCCTCGCCGCCCGGACCGCCGCCACCGGCACGGTGCTGTGCCTGGGCGTGGACCCGGACCCGGCGGCCCTGCCGGCCGGCTTCCCGGCCACGCTCGCGGGCGTGGAGCGCTTCGCCCGGCTCATCGTGGAGGCGGCCATCCCATTCGCGGCGGCGGTCAAGCCCAACCTCGCCTTCTTCGAGGCGCACGGCGCCGAGGGTGTCGCCGCCCTGGAGCGCCTGCGCGCGCTCGTCCCCTCTGATGTCCCGTTCGTCGCGGACGCGAAGCGTGGCGACATCGGCACCACCGCGGCCAGGCAGGCCACCGCCCTCTTCGACATCCTGGGGGCAGACGCCGTCACCGTGAACCCGTACCTGGGCGAGGAGGCGATCCAGCCCCTGCTCGAGCGCCGCGACCGGTACGCCTACGTGCTCTGCCGGACGTCCAATCCGGGCGCCGCAGAGCTCCAGGGACTCCAGGTTGCCGAGGATCCGGAATCGGATCGTCCTGCGGAGCCGCTCTACGCCCGCGTGGCCAGGCTCGCCTCCACGTGGGGTCCCGGTGACACCGTGGGCCTCGTGGTTGGCGCAACGGCACCGGCCGAGCTCGCCGCGATCCGCGAGGTTGCGCCCACGCTTGGCCTCCTCGTTCCGGGCGTGGGCGCCCAGGGCGGCGAGATCGCCCCGGTGCTTGCCGCCGGCCCCGCGACGGCGGGCCTCGCGGGGGCCGGCATCGGCGGGGGGCTGCTCGTCAACGTGTCCCGCGGCGTCGCCCGCGCCGCCCTGGATGCGCCGGCCGCCGGTGCGTCCGCGGACCCTGGCGAGCGCATCGCCGCCGCCGCTCGCGAGTGGGCCGCCATGCTCGCTGTGCTACGCTGACCCGCGCGCTTCGGGTACCCGAACCCACCCCAACGCCACGAGGACGTCTCCGCAATGCTGCCGTTCAACATCGGACCCGGTGAGCTCATCATCGTCCTGATCATCGCGCTCATCGTCGTGGGCCCGGGCAAGCTGCCGGATGTCGGTTCGGCGCTGGGCAAGAGCATCCGCGAGTTCCGCAAGGCGGCGAGCGACGTGAAGGAGTCAACCAGCCTGGAGGCAAAGGCCACCCCGGCTGCCGAGGCAGCTCCGGCTCCCGCCGCCGCCCCGGCCGCCGCTGCTGCGGCACTCGCCGAGGAGGCTGCTCCCGCCGCCGACGAGCAGGCCGCCCCCACCGCGTAACGCAAGCCGCAGGCTGCGAGCACCACGAGCATGACGAACGTTGACGCCGTCCACGACGGCGAGGTGGTCGCGCCCGTCTCCGGGGAAATGTCCCTCGTGGGCCATCTCACCGAGCTCCGGGACCGCATCGTCCGCTCAATCCTCGCGGTCGCGCTGGGCACGGGCATCGGTTTCTTCTTCTGGAAGGACATCCGGAACGTCCTGATCGCCCCGCTGCCCACGGGCACGGTGCAGGTCCTCGGGCCCGGCGACGCCTTCGCGATCGCGCTGCGCATCTCGCTCATCACGGGCGTGATCGTCGCCATGCCGGTGATCCTGTTCCAACTCTGGCGCTTCATCGCCCCGGGCCTCACCGAGCAGGAGCGCAAGGTGGTCCGACCATGGATCCCGCTGGGGCTCACGTTCTTCGTGATGGGCGTGGGCCTTGCGTACTTCATCCTGCCGTTCGCCGTGGGCTTCCTGCTCACCTTCTCCGACAACATCCTCGTGGCCAACCTGGCCGCAGGCCCGTACTTCGACTTCGTGACCACCATGTTCCTGGCCTTCGGCCTGATCATGGAGTTCCCGATCGTCCTGTTCGGCCTGTCGCGCGTTGGCATCGTCTCATCGGCTCTGCTGGTGCGCTCGCGCCGCGTGATCATCCTTGGCCTCGCCGTCTTTGCGGCGGCCGTCACGCCCGGCGGCGACATCATCAGCCCGGCCGCGCTCTTCCTCACGATGTACGGGCTCTTCGAGGGCACGATCGTCTTCATCCGGCGCAGCGGCAAGTGACCGCCGGGGACGGACGCGACGTGACGGACGGCCCGGCAGCAGACACGCCTCCCGCGCTGGACCAGCAGCAGGTCGTCGTCCTCACCGGCCTCTCCGGTGGCGGCAAGACCGCCGCGGCGAAGCTCTTCGAGGATCTCGGCTACCGGGTGGTGGACAACCTGCCCGGCGAGCTCCTCCGGGACCTCGCGGACCTGGTCGCCTCGGAGCCGGACCGGTACGCCCGCACGGCAATCGTCCTGGACGTCCGCTCGGGTGACGTGCCGCTGGCGTTCGGCGCGATGCGCGGCGCGCTCGAGGGGCGCGGTATCCGCCCGGTCATCATCTTCCTCGAGGCGCGGGACGAGGTCCTGATCCGCCGCTTCTCCGAGACCCGCCACCGCCATCCTCTCGCGGACGACCGTGGCATCGCCACGAGCATCGCGCTGGAGCGGGCACTCGTCGAGTCCGTCCGGGCGCAGGCGGACGTGATCCTCGACAC